>CAZMKY010000489.1:0-3613 GCA_964566835.1 uncultured Rhodobacterales bacterium | reverse complement strand
CGCGTCCGCGTTTTTCGAAACGGGGCAACATGGCCGAGAAATCGCGGCCAAGTCCGTCTTCTTCTTCGACGAATTCCGCATAGAGTTCCTCGGCGCGCCGTCCCATCGGCGTGTCAGCATCCACATCTTCGGCCGCCTGCTGCGAGAGGCGGAGATCCTTTAGCATCAACTCTGCCGCAAAGCCCGGTTGATAGTCATTGTCAGCGGGCGATGTGGCCCCGATGCCCGGCGCGGGCGTATAGGCGTTCATCGTCCAGCTATAGCCAGACGAGGTCGAAACGACGTCGAACATCTTCTGGCGATCGAGACCCAGTTTGTCCGCGAGAGCGAAGGCTTCGCAGGTGGCAATCATCGTGGCGCCCAAGATCATGTTGTTGCAGATCTTCGCGGATTGGCCAGCGCCTGCATCCCCGCAGTGGACGGCCTTTTGCCCCATGATGTCCAGCAAAGGCGACATGCGGGCAAAGGCCTCTTCGGTGCCGCCAGCCATGAACGTCAGTGTCCCAGCGATGGCGCCGCCGATCCCGCCCGACACAGGAGCGTCGATGCTTTCAATCCCGGCAGCAGCGCAGTTTTCGGCAACGGCTTTGGCACTGGCAACATCCACGGTGGAGCAATCGCACAAGAGAGCGCCCTTGGTCATGGCCGGGATCACCTTTGCCGCAACATCGCGCAGGATGGTGCCGTTTGGCAGCATGGTTATGACGATGTCGGCTCCATTTGCGGCGTCTGCTTCGGACTTGGCCATCAGGACACCATCGACATCCACGTCCGTCACATCAAAGCCCAAAACTTCGTGGCCTGCCTTGGCAAGGTTCGCTGCCATGGGGGCGCCCATGTTGCCAAGTCCGATAAAGCCGATCTTCATGATCAATCTCTCCAATTCTGGACGTTGTCCGGCAACGGGGCCAGCATCTCTTCCACCTTCGCGGACGGCACGTCAGCCGCGGTGTGATAGGCCCATTTCGGGGCCTTGTCCTTGTCAATGATAAGCGCGCGAATGCCCTCGATAAAGTCGCCCTGCTCGACCGCGCGGGAGGTGTAGCGGAACTCTTGGTCCAAGGCGTCTTCTATGCCGCTGGCGTCAGCCATCCGTTCAAGGATGCGGAGTGTTGCGGCCATGGCCAAAGGGGCATTTCGAGACATGGCGCGAGATGCCTGAACAGCAATTTCGGCGTCCGTGGACCGAAGACGCTCGGACACGACTTGCAGTGAGGTCGTGTCAAACAGCGCGTCAATCGTCGCTCGCAAAGCCATCAATCGACCGCCTTCGGGCGCAAGACTTTCTTCGCTGATCGCATCCGGGCTCAAGCCTGATTTCAGCTTCTCCTTCAGCCCGTCCCAGCGATCCTCCGGCAGAAAGTAATCGGCAAAGCCCGCGTAGATCGCATCGGCTGGTCCCATACGGTCGCCTGTGACCGCAAGATAGCGTCCAAGATGACCGGGTGCGTTGGCCAATATCCAGGATCCGCCGATGTCAGGCACCAGCCCGATGGAACATTCGGGCATGGCAATCCGGCTGCTGTCGCCAACAATGCGGTGGCTTGCGTGGCATCCAAGCCCCACGCCGCCACCCATGGTGAAGCCCTGCAAGAACGTTACGATCGGTTTTGGATAAGCCGCGATCTTGGCGTTCAGCCGGTACTCGTCCCGCCAGAACTGCCGACTGTAGGACGGGTCGCCGGTCTTGGACGCCTCGTAGAGATCCGCGATGTCGCCGCCCGCGCAAAAGGCACGCTCTCCCACGGCGTCGAGAATGACCAGATCGACCCGGTCATTCCAGTCATCCAGCGCCGCCTCTATCGCCAGGCACTGATCGTAAGTCATGGCATTCAGCGCTTCGGGGCGGTTCAGCGTGATGCAACCTGCGTTCCCTTCGATACGGATGTGCAGGTCGCTCATTTGGCCAGAAGTCCGCGGGCGACGATCATGCGCATGATTTCATTGGTGCCTTCCAGGATCTCATGCACCCGCAGGTCCCGGACCAGCTTTTCGATGCCATAATCCGCAAGATAGCCATATCCGCCATGCAGCTGCAGGCATTGGTTCACAATGCGCGATCCGGCTTCAGTGACGAACTTCTTGGCGATGGCGCAATGATGCGTTGCGTCCGGCGCGCCTGTGTCGAGCTTCCAAGCCGATTGCCGGAGAAGGACACGCGCGGCCTGAAGCTCTATCTCCAGATCGGCCAGCCTGAATTGCAGCGCTTGAAACTGGTCGATGGATTTTCCGAACGCGCGGCGTTCGGCCATGTAGGACAGCGTCTGGTTCAAAGCAGCCTGCGCGGCCCCGAGCGAACAGGCCGAGATGTTCAGACGTCCACCGTCCAGACCGGCCATGGCATAGTTGAAGCCGCGGCCTTCTTCGCCGAGCAAATTGTCAGCAGAGGTCTTGGCCGCATCAAGTTGCACCTGACGTGTCGGTTGCCCGCGCCATCCCATCTTGTCTTCAAGACCGCCAAAGCTCAGTCCCGGCGCGCCGTCTTCGACAATCAGCGAGGAAATCCCCTTTGGGCCATCGTCGCCCGTGCGGCACATGATGATATAGGCGTCGGCATATCCACCGCCCGAGATGAACGCTTTGGTGCCGGTCAGTTCGTAACCTTCATTCGTGCGTTCCGCTTTCGTCTTCAGCGCAGCCGCATCGGACCCCGAACCCGGTTCCGTCAGGCAGTAGGCAAAGAACGTTTCCATTGTCAGAGCACGCGGCAGCCATTTGTCCTTCAGCGCGTCCGATCCGAACTTGTCGATCATTCCGGCGCACATGTTGTGGATGGAAAGCCATGCCGCGACCGAGGGGCACGCCATGCTGAGCGCCTCAAAAATCAGGGTGCCGTCCAGGCGCGACAGACCTGCGCCGCCGCTTTCCTCGGCCACGAACAGCCCGCCGAACCCCAATTCGGCAAGTTGTGGCCATAGCGACCTTGGGATTTCGCCCGCCTTTTCCCAAGCCAATGCGTTCGGAGCGATGTGGTCCTCTCCAAAGGCGCGGGCCATGTCGAAGATGGCGTCCTGTTCTTCGGTCAGTGCAAAGTCCATGCGGTCACCTCGGGGTCAGTCTTGTTGCACCATCCAGTCGGATGACGCTGCCATTGAGATAGTCGTTCTCGACAATGTGGCGCGCGAGACCGGCAAATTCGGCCGGGTCACCAAGTCGGGCCGGGTTTGGGATGCCGGAGGCCAAAGCTTCCTGAATGTCGTCCGACATCGAGGTCACCATAGGCGTTGCGAAGATACCGGGGGCGATGGCCATGACACGGATCTGGTTCCGGGCCAAATCCCGCGCCATGGGAAGGGTCAGCCCTGCGATCCCCCCTTTTGAGGCGGCATAGGCGGCCTGGCCGATCTGTCCTTCAAATGCAGCAATTGAAGCGGTGTGAATGATCACGCCGGAAAGGCCCGCATCAACCATGCCTGCGGCGGACTGGCTGGCGACATTGAAGCTGCCATTCAGATTGACGTCGATCACCTTCCGAAACAGCAAAAAATCATGCGCACCGGATCGACCGACCGTCTTGGCAGCCGGGGCGATGCCTGCGCAGTTGACGCAAATCCTCTCCGGCCCATGCACCCCGCGCGCCGCTGACAAGGCAACGGCCACGCTTCCGGAATCT
>CAZMKY010000488.1:0-1855 GCA_964566835.1 uncultured Rhodobacterales bacterium | reverse complement strand
AGCCCGTATTCGGCGCGGTGGCCGGTGAAGACGCCAATCGTGCGTGTCATGCCCGATTGATACTCAGCCCAGACGCCAGACGAAACCCGAATGTCCCTCGCTTGGGTATCTCTCGCGGACCAAAGGATCATGTCCCGGAATGACCCGGTCCGGTGCGCCGCCCAGTTCCACGATCCGGTCGAAGCCTTTCACCATGTCTTCCCGGTCGGCCACGATAGGAAACAAGCGCTTTTCCATGAAGTTCTCATAGTAATGCGCCGCGTCGGAGGCGAGGCACATTGGCCCGCTTGCTGTCATCACGCGCACGACCTGAAGACCTTTCGAATGTCCTCCGACCCTGTGCACGGTGACGCCTGGTGCGATCTCTGCGTCACCTTCGTGGAAGATCACCCGGCCGGAGTAGACGTGGCGGACCATGTCGCAGACGTGCTCCGCCGTAAACGGGGCCTGAAGGTCGGGGTCGCACATGCATGGGCCTGTTGCAAAGGACATCTCGGTCGCTTGCAGGTGAAACTTGGCCTTGGGATAGCGGGTCAGACCGCCGGCATGATCATAGTGCAGGTGCGTGATGATGACGGTTTCGACCGTGTCGGGATCACAGTCCACCGCCAAAAGTGCCGATGCCGGGTCGCGCAGGATCGGACGGTCGCGGCGACGTGCCTCTTCAATGTCGTAGCCTGTATCTACGACGATCTGGCGTCCGTCGCTTTCCAGAAGCCAGACGAAGTAATCCATTCCATGCGGTAGGGTCGGGTGGTCGTCGTCGAGAAAGCTGTCAGAGCGTGTGCGGGCGTTCCGGTCCGCATATTTGATGGCGCGAATGGTCCAAATGCCGCTCATGAAGATCTCTCCTTGTGTTCATTAATGTATACGTTAATGTATGTGGCGTTGTATGGTCAAACTCGGAATCACCCCAATATGACTTTTGCCAGACCTGAACGTGCTTCACGTACCGACGACGCCTATGTCCGTCTAAAGGCCGCCATCCTGTCGGCGGATCTTCCGCCGGGCACGCAGGCGACAGAGCTGGAAGTCGCGGCGCATCTTGGCATGAGTCGAACGCCAGCGCGCGAAGCGCTGATCCGGCTGGAAGCGGAAGGGCTTGTCGAGATCCGGGCGCGGAAGGGCGTGCGGGTTTTGCCGATCCAGCCGTCTGATATGGCCGAGATCTATGAAATCCTGACCGCGATCGAGCCGCAGGCCGCTGCCGAACTGGCACGACGAAAGCCCACGAAGCAGGATCTGGCCCCGCTGGCCCGTGCGACGTCTGACATGGAGGCGGCCCTGAAGGCGGATGACCTGACAGCTTGGGCCGCCGCGGACGACCGTTTTCACCGTGCGCTCTTAGAGATGCACGGCAATGTCCGCCTGACCGGGATCGCCACGTCGCTTTATGATCAGGCCCACCGGGTGCGCCTTGTGACCTTGCGCGTCCGGGACAAGCCCGTCCAGTCGACCCGTGAACACCGCATGATCCTCGACGCGCTGCAGAAAGGCGATGTCGAAGGGGTCCGCTCTCTCTTTCGCAAGCACCGTGAACGGTCGGTGCGTGAACTGCTTACCTGTCTGAACATGCTTGGAGTACGCCAGCTATGACACATCCCCTGATCTCTGTTGTGCGGGGCGACGGCATCGGTGTCGATGTCACCGACGCAACGTTGGCCGTGGTCGAGGCCGCTTGTGCGAGAACTGGCGCACCAATGCCACGACAGCGCGATGTAGCCGCAGGCGCCGGCCTTTACCGCGATACGGGCCGGGATATGGAACCCGGCGGGTTCGAGGCCATTGCGGAAACGGACGCCATTCTCCTAGGCGCAATCGGCCTGCCTGCCGTGCGGAAGCCTGATGGGACCGA
>CAZMKY010000487.1:0-3360 GCA_964566835.1 uncultured Rhodobacterales bacterium | reverse complement strand
TCTGAGGATCCTGCAAAATTTCTCGCCCGATGACGAATTTTTGCAGGTTCCCGCCAGACAAAGACCGCGCCGCATTGCCCGCACCGGGGGTGCGCACGTCGAACCGCTCGATCACTTCTTCGGCGAAGCTGCGGGCCTTGCGCCAGTCCAGAAATCCTTTTGATGTCAGTCCCTTGCGCTTTCTCGCCGTCAACGCCGCGTTCTCGGTTAGGGACATATCGGGTGCCGCCGCATGGCCCATCCGCTCCTCCGGCGCCGCACAAATCCCAAGGCTCCGCCGCGCGTCGGGCGGCAGGTGGCCAATGTCACTACCCCCCTGCAAAACCGAGCCTCGCCCTACCTTCACCTCGCCAGAAAACACCGCCAGAAGCTCATCCTGACCGTTCCCCGCAACACCCCCGATGCCGAGGACCTCGCCTGCGCGAATATCGAGGGTGATGTCCTTTAGCGACGTGCCGAACTCCGCAGGCGACGGGACCGACAGGCCTTTGATTTGCAACAAGACTTCGCCCGCAGCGGCACTCTCGCGTTCGGGCACATGGAGGCTGCCGCCGACCATCATCTCGGCCATCTCACGGGCACTCGTCGCACGGGGATCACAGGTGCCTACGACCTCACCCAGCCGCAGGATCGTCGCGTGGTCACACAGGGCGCGGATTTCCTCAAGCTTATGAGAAATATAGAGAATTGCGGTACCTTCCGCCGTCAATTTGCGCAGGGTTTCGAACAGTATATCGACCTCTTGCGGCGTCAGAACGCTGGTCGGTTCGTCCATGATCAGAAGCTTCGGATCCTGCAAAAGGCACCGAATAATCTCCACCCGCTGCCGTTCGCCAGCCGACAAATCGCCAACCCGGCGCGCCGGATCAAGCGGCAGTCCATAGGTCTCACTCACCTCCCGAATGCGCGTCGCCAGATGTCGTGGTGCAGGCGGGTTTTCCATCCCAAGCGCCACGTTCTCAGCCACGTCCAAAGCGTCGAACAAGCTGAAATGCTGAAAAACCATGGCCACACCGGCAGATCGCGCTGCATGTGGCGAGGATGGCGTAAAGCTTTGACCTTGAAAGGTCATTTTCCCCGCATCGGGTTTGACCAGACCATAGATCATCTTGACCAGCGTCGACTTTCCGGCGCCGTTCTCGCCCAGAAGAGCGTGCACTTCGCCTGGCGCAATCTCGAATGAAACATTGTCGTTTGCGACGACACCGGGATAAGCCTTCGTCAGCCCCTCAAGCGTCAAAAGTGTCGTCATGCCGCAACCTCCCCATAGGCTTGGCGTATCAGGTCCCGCACCGTCCCAACCGCGATTGCGGAGGGGGCCTTGCCCAATGGTTTGCATCCGATAGGGCAGGTTACGGCGCCTGTGTCCAGCCCCAAGGCCTTGAACCGCTTGAAGAAGCGCGCGCGTTTTGTGTCTGAACCGATCAGGCCAAGCGTGGCCGTGCGCCGCTGGATAAGCGCCGCGGTCACCCTGAAATCGATGTCGTGCGAGTAGGTAAAAACAAGGTGGTGCAGCCCGAAAGGCGCTCTTGCGGCCAAACGCGCCATATCCGCGACTGGCAGGGCCGTGACATGGTCAGGTATTTCCGCAGGGAAACGGGAAAGGTCGCTGTCGATCCACGTCACATCGAATGCGCCCTCGGGCAATGCGCGAACAACGGCCCGTCCCACATGCCCAGCCCCCCAGATCCAGAGGCCACGCGGCCTGTTTGGCAAGCTCAACAGGGGTTCCGGCGTCGCACACGTTTCGTCCAAGCGTCCCGGTTCGGATGAAAATCTCAGCGTCACCGACCCACCACAGCATTGTCCAAGCTCGGGGCCCAGGGGGTAGGTGTGGAGCGTCGGATCAGTGACGCCATTTGCCAAGATGCGACGTGCGCGGTCGATTGCGTCATGCTCCAATGCCCCGCCACCGATTGTGCCTTCGACGTCCGTCAGCGTGATGCGCATCGCAGTGCCCGCGTCACGTGGCGCAGATCCTCGGGTTCGGACGACTTCGACCCAGATGTCTTTCATCCGCGCGCCCTTTTGACTGCCGCCAAGACCGCCTCGGCGGTGGCAGGTGCCCGCAGATCGGGGTAATGCGGACCGCAGGCGGCGCAAGCATCGGAGAGCGCCATCAGGGCCGAGATTCCAAGCATCAACGGCGGCTCGCCCACGGCCTTCGATCTGTAGACCGTCTCCTCCCGATTGGCGCCATCCCAAAGGGTGGTGTTGAAGACGTCCGGTCGGTCAGAGCACGCTGGTATCTTGTAGGTGGACGGCGCATGCGTCCTCAGTCGCCCGGCGTCGTCCCAGACCAATTCTTCCGTCGTCAGCCAACCTGCCCCCTGAACATATCCACCCTCGATCTGTCCGATATCCAGCGCCGGGTTCAGCGACGCGCCACAATCATGCAGCAAGTCGGCCCGAAGGATCCGGTTCTCGCCCGTGAGGGTGTCAATGACGACCTCCGTGATGGCCGCGCCATAAGCGAAGTAAAAGAAGGGTCTGCCGTGCCCCTTGATCCTGTCCCAGACGATTTTGGGCGTCTTGTAGAACCCCGTCGCACTCAGGCTGATCCGGGCCATGTAGGCGTCTCGAATGACGTCTTTGAAACTCAGTTGGCGTCCTGCCACATAGACCCAATTGTCGGCGAATTCGACGTCGCCTTCTGCCACGCTCTCACGTTCGGCAAGAAACGCGACAAGTCGGCCGCGGATCGTATCGCATGCGGCCTGCACCGCCATGCCGTTCAGGTCCGACCCAGACGACGCGGCTGTCGCCGACGTGTTCGGGACCTTGCCGGTATCCGTGGCCGTGATCTTCACGGCATCCATCGACACGCCAAAACGTGCGGCGGCCACCTGCGCAACCTTCTGGAACAAGCCTTGCCCCATTTCGGTGCCGCCATGGTTCAAATGGATCGAGCCGTCCTGATACACATGCACCAAAGCGCCGGCTTGATTGAGATGGGTCAGCGTGAAGCTGATGCCAAACTTGACCGGGGTCAGCGCAATTCCTTTTTTCATGAGCGGGTTGGAGGCGTTCCAGTCTGCTACGGCTTTGCGCCTTTCAACGTAGCCGGCCTCGGTCGCAAGTCGGTCCGTCATCGCGTTCAGGATGAAGTCTTCCACCGGCTGACCGTAGTGCGTGGACTGATTGGCACCCGGTATCTCATCCAAAACGGCCGTCCGCTGCGTGGCGCCTCGGCTCGAAAGATCGCCGTCCGTCCTTTGTTCTGAAATACCCTCGGGGGGGCGCGAAGCGCGGGGGGCAGACGGCCCCCCTCCGTCCATATCCGCGTAATAATTCAATCTGCGGACTTCGAGAGGATCGCGCCCTGTGGCATGCGCCACGTGGTCCAGAACGCGTTCAATC
>CAZMKY010000486.1:0-3464 GCA_964566835.1 uncultured Rhodobacterales bacterium | reverse complement strand
AGCCGGCACAGATGTCGGGGTCGATCGAGACCGTATCGCCCGCAGGTGTAATGGCGCCTGTTGGGCAAACCGAAAGGCAGCGGTCGCACCCGGATTGGTTGGCGCGGGAATGCGCGCAAACGGTCTCGTCGAAACGGATATAGAGGGGTTTCTCAAAGACTCCCTGCAGATCCCGCACTTCGGCGATTGCGCGTTCCACGTCCGCCGGTCGGCCTGGATCAGCACGAACGTATCCTTCCCGTTTGTGGTCGGCCGGGAAAAGCGGTCCGTCCCCCCTCAGATCCAGAATGATGTCGCAGCCACTTTTTGCGCCGTCTTTTGGCGCACTGAAAGAAGCGGCCCCGCGCCCGCCGGGCAAAAGCTCTCGGTAGCCATCAACGGAAATAGTGAAGCCCCCAAGTGCGCCAGTGGCAGAGGCGAGCCGTCCTGTGGCGATGTCATATTCCCCGCTGGGCACAATGTCGTCGCCCGCGTCGCTTAGCAGACAGGTCACGGCAAGAGTGTCAGCCAAGCGTTCCGCCGCAGCGACGGCGTCGTCAGCCGCACCGAGGATAAGGCACGTCCCTTCGCTGACCACGTCCTTTGTCGGCGTTGCCGGCACGGGGACCAAAGCCTCGGCCAGCAAGGCCGCTTGCTTCGCCTGGGCGTCCGCGTCGGCGGTCCAGCCCGCACGATCCCGGATGTCAGTCGTGATGAGCGACCCTTCGGTTTCAAGCTCCGACGCAATCTCTTCGAAGAAGCTGGCCATCTGGCCGCACGCGATCAGGGTCGTGCCATCGCTTTGCAAGGCGGCGCCAGCGACGTCGACGTCTTTCGTGCAAAGGGCGTCCACGCTTTTCACGACCGCGCCGCCAAGGGCTGCAGCCGCAGTGTCGGCATCCACCTTCATCGTGCCTTCGCACGAGCACAAAAGAACCGTCTCGATTTTTCCCATCTCAGGATCTCCCCTCGAATCCCTACCTCGTGATCATCTTGGTCAGAAGTTTTGACAATCGCAAACCGGCGATGTCAGATCGTCGACATGAGTGCTATTGAAAAAGAGATCACGATCCCCCTTGGCGTCGTGCTGCAAAAACGTCCCGGCGTGACGCGCTGGGTCAAGGACGTGTGGCAGGCGGTCGCCGTTCTGCCGGGGGCGGGGCCTGCCGACTGGAAGGTCATGCGGCAGGAAGGCGATGTCGTCGAATACCACGCGGCGACTTTGCCCATGACGCTCTATCGCACCGATGTCGAAGCATACCGTGTTTCATTGGCAATGGATCCGCCGACCGTGTTTGTCATTTTGCGCAAGGATGGCGATGGTCTGAGCGTGCACGAAGTCACAGCGTCAGCCTACGAGGCGCAGGACTACACAGACAGCGGTGAAGAGATCGTCGAGCCGGTGCCGATGCCACCGCAACTGATCGCGGCGGTCAAAGCATTCTCGGACGCACATTTCGTGGATGAGCCATTTATCAAAAGAAAGCGCGACAAGAAAAGGATCGATCTGACCGAGGACGGGATCGGTGATGCGCGCATCCGCCAAACCGCTGACGTCTATCGCGCGCCGGGGGCGACCAAGCCGGACAAACTCTCATGACAACAGGTGACGACGACTTCCTCTCGCGTTGGTCACGACGCAAGCGCGCAGTGGAGGCAGAAGAGGCCGCTTCAGAGCCAGCCGTCCCGGAGGCGTCAGAACAACTTGCGCCCGCCCCGGAAGACGAGACTGAGGAGCAAGCGTTGGAACGCCTTGGTCTGCCGGACCCTGATAGCTTGTCTGAAGGGGACGACTTTACCGGCTTTCTGAAGTCCGGCGTGCCAGATGCCCTGCGCCGCCGTGCGCTCCGACGTCTTTGGCGTTCGAACCCTGTCTTGGCCAACGTGGATGGACTGGTGGATTACGGCGACGATTTTACCGACGCCGCGATGGTCCCGGATGTTTTGGCCACGGCGTACAAAGTCGGACAGGGGATGTTGAAGAAGATCACCGAAAACGATGACGTGGAAGCAACGGCAGATTCGGTCAAAACACCATCGGGCCTCGACGAAACTGACGTCGAAAGTGTTGCCGTCGAAGATGACGTGTCGACGACCGCCGATGTCGATAATGCGGATGAAGTGGACAGCCTGGAAATCGCAGAGGTCCCTGAAAATATTGGAAATGCCGACGCAGATGACAGTGAGGTCGCTGTCTGGCGTCCGCGCCGAATGCGCTTCACCAATACCTGACTATTTCTGTAGGTAATTGATTTTCAATCAAAATTTTGGGCAAAAAGCGCAAAAAGTGCTTTGAGACCCGACAATTCGTCGCCTAGGCTTCGTCTATAAGAAAAGACGACAGGGAATATCTGGTGACGCAAGGCACCGCCAACAGCACAGCTGAATCCATTCTCGTCGCTGAGGAAGACCTCCTCCGCGCCGACGTCTATTCTTTGCTTGCCACGCTCTTGAGCCGTCCCGCAGGGGAGGAGACCTTGAAGGTCCTTGCGGGTCTTGAGGGCGATGAAACGGAGCTTGGCCAAGGCATTCTTGCCATGGCCAAAATGGCCGCCTCGGCAACCGCTGCTTCGGTGGAACGCGAGTACAATGCGCTTTTCATCGGGCTCGGTCGTGGAGAGCTTCTGCCCTACGCAAGCTACTACCTGACCGGCTTTCTGAACGAGAAACCACTCGCCAGCCTGAGGGGGCATATGTCTCAGTTGGGCATTGAACGGTCGGAGGACGTCAAAGAGCCAGAGGATCACATCGCCAGTCTTTGCGAAATGATGGCGGGCCTGATCCGGGGTGACTTCGGCCATCCGCTGGACGTTGCGGACCAGCATGCGTTTTTCAACACGCATATCGCGACGTGGGCGGGGCATTTCTTCACGGACCTCGAAGGCGCAAAGGAAAGCGCCTTCTACGCTCCGGTTGGAAAAATCGGCCGAACGTTCATCAATATCGAAATCGAAGCATTCCGAATGGAGACCTGACCCGGCGACCTGATCACTCGCAGGGTCAACTGACAAAAAAGGGAGGACGATCTTGGAAAAGAAGAAAGAAGGCGCTAGCCGCCGCGATTTCCTCAAACTCGCCGGAGCCTCAGCGCCCGCTGCCGTTGCAGTGGCCGCGACCGGAACCGCCGCCGAGGCGTCTGAAACCCAATCTGCCGACAGCGGCATGCAGAAAACCGAGCACGTCAAGAAATACTTGGCGTCTGCCCGGTTCTGAACAGACAGCGAAGGAGGAACAACATGCTTCGCAAGAAGTCTTCAACAGTTCAAAGACGCGGTCGCGGCACGTCGGTGCTGGCAGAGGCCGCAAATGCCAAGGTTGACCGCCGCGCCTTCCTGCGCGGATCTGGTCTGGCCGTTGGTGGTCTGGCGGCATTGGCCGCAACCGGGGGACGCGTCACGCCCGCTGCAGCACAGGCCGCTGCGCAAGGTCGCGTCGACATCGTCAAATCCGTCTGCACGCACTGCTCGGTCGGTTGCACGGTTCTG
>CAZMKY010000485.1:0-1632 GCA_964566835.1 uncultured Rhodobacterales bacterium | reverse complement strand
GATCAAACTGGGTTAAGGGAGCAAGCAAATGTCTGGCATTCCACACGACCATTACGAGCCCACGACAAGCGGCGAAAAGTGGCTGAACCGCCGCCTGCCGATCGTCGGGCTGCTCTATGACACACTGATGATCCCCACGCCCAAGAACCTTAACTGGATGTGGATCTGGGGTATCGTCCTGACCTTCTGTCTGGTTCTGCAGATCGTCACCGGCATCGTTCTGGTGATGCACTACACGCCCGACACCTCGCTGGCCTTTGCCAGCGTCGAGCACATCATGCGCGACGTGAACGGCGGGCATATGCTGCGCTATGTCCACATGAACGGCGCATCGCTGTTCTTTGTGGCTGTCTACGCACATATCTTCCGTGGTCTTTACTACGGGTCCTACAAGGAACCGCGCGAGATCACGTGGATCATCGGGATCCTGATCTACCTCCTGATGATGGGCACAGCCTTTATGGGCTATGTGCTTCCCTGGGGTCAGATGTCGTTCTGGGGTGCCACGGTGATCACCGGGCTCTTCGGCGCGATCCCGTTCATTGGCGAGACCATCCAGACCTGGCTTCTGGGCGGACCGGCGGTCGACAACTATACCCTGACCCGCTTCTTCAGCCTGCATTATCTGTTCCCGTTCATCATCGCCGGGCTTGTGGCCGTCCACATCTGGGCTTTCCACAGCACCGGGAACAACAACCCTACGGGCGTGGAAGTACGGCGGACGTCGAAAGAGGATGCCAAAAAGGACACGGTTCCGTTCTGGCCCTATTATGTGATCAAGGACCTGTTCGCGCTTGCGATCATCCTTGCGGTGTTCTTTGCGATCGTCGGGTTCATGCCGAACTACCTTGGCCACCCCGACAACTACATCGAAGCGAACCCCCTCGTGACGCCCGCGCATATCGTGCCGGAATGGTACTTCCTGCCGTTCTACGCGATTCTCCGCGCCTTTACCGGCGAAGTCTGGGTCGTGATCGCGGCAAGCTGGCTGACCGGCGGCATCATCGACGCCAAGTTCTTTGGTGTCCTCGCGATGTTCGGCGCCATCGCCGTCATGGCACTGGCGCCGTGGCTTGATACGTCGAGCGTCCGCTCGGGCCGCTATCGCCCCATGTTCAAATGGTGGTTCTGGCTTCTGGTGGTGGACTTCTTCGTTCTGATGTGGCTCGGCGCCATGCCGGCGGAAGAACCCTATGCCACCTTCTCGCTGATCGCGTCGGCTTATTGGTTCGCCTACTTCCTCGTGATCCTGCCGCTACTTGGCGTGATCGAGAAGCCTCTGGAACAGCCTGAAACGATCGAGGCGGACGTTGCGGCGACGAAGGCCAAAAAGGCCGCTGCCGCTGCTGCCAGCGCGACGCCTGCGGAATGAAAGGAAACACAACAATGATCCGTAAGATCGTACTTTCCGCACTTGCCGCGCTCGGGCTCGCCACGGGCGGCGCCATGGCTGCAGGCGGCGAAGGGCATGTCGACGACTACGCCTTTTCGTTCGAGGGGCCGTTTGGCACCTATGACCAGATGCAGCTTCAGCGTGGACTTCAGGTCTATACCGAGATCTGCTCGGCCTGCCACGGCCTGCGCTATGTGCCGTTCCGCGCCCTTGGCTACAACGGCGGCCCGCACCTCCCC
>CAZMKY010000484.1:0-5465 GCA_964566835.1 uncultured Rhodobacterales bacterium | reverse complement strand
CCCAGCAGGCAAATCGACGCTGGCTGCACCATCGCCCGCACCCAGCGCGGCAATCATCGTATCGGCGTCTGCCGACGACACGCGGGCCGGCAGAAGTCCGTTGTTGACGGCGTTCGACGCAAAAATGTCGCCAAAGCTTGGTGCAATCACCGCTCGGATGCCGAAATCCACCAAGGCATAGACCGCGGCTTCACGTGAGGACCCACTGCCAAAATTGCGGCGTGTCACCAGCACGCTTGCCCCTGGCCAAGCATTTAGTGGGAAGTCCGGGCGGGCGTTGCCGTCTTCATTTATCGCCAAGTCATGGAGCAGGAATTGACCATAGCCCTCGGACCGCGGCGTCGACATGAAGCGGGCCGGAATGATCTGGTCCGTATCAACGCTTTCAAGGTCCAAGGCGACCGCGCGTCCCGCGTGATGGGTCCAGCCGCTCATGCCGCGCTCCGCCCGCTCAAAAGAGGGCGCACGTCTGCCAGACGGCCTGTAACCGCCGCCGCAGCCACCATGGCCGGAGACATGAGATGCGTGCGGGCGCCCCGGCCCTGGCGGCCCCTGAAATTCCGGTTGGTGGTGGACGCGCAACGTTGGCCCGGCAGAATGCGGTCGCCATTCATGGCAACGCACATCGAACAGCCGGCGCCGACCCAGTCGAGGCCGGCGTCTATGAAGACCTGATCCAGACCCTCGTCCTCGGCCTGTGCCTTGACCTGTTGCGACCCGGGCGAGACCAGACCCGGCACCTTTGACGTCCGCCCGGCCAGCACGGCGGCGGCAGCCCTCAAGTCTTCGATGCGGGCATTCGTACAGGATCCGATGAAAACCTGATCGACAGCCACGTCCTCCAGACGTGCACCGGGGGTGAGCCCCATGTAGTCCAGCGCATCTCGCACATGATCCGCGCGGTCCCTCGGTAGTCGGGAAGGATCAGGGACCGTGGCCGTAACAGGAAGCGCATCTTCCGGCGATGTGCCCCATGTGACGATCGGCGCGATTTCGGACGCCTCGACTGAAATATCCCGGTCGAACTCCGCATCGTGATCGCTTTTCAGTTGAGACCACGCGACAAGTGCCTTTTCGCGCGCCTCACCCACGGGCGAGAATGGCCGCTGGTCGACATAGGCGAACGTGATGTCATCGGGTGCGATCATGCCGAAGCGCCCGCCGCCCTCGATCGAAAGGTTGCAAAGCGTCATGCGGCCTTCCATCGAAAGGCCCCGCACGGCATCGCCAGCATATTCAATGGCATGACCCCGCGCGCCGTCGGCCCCAAGTCGCGCGATCCAGTGGAGCGCCAGATCCTTGGCGCCGACCCCCGGGCCGAAACTGCCGTTTACGGTGATCCGCATGGATTTGGGCTTTTTCTGCCAAACCGTTTGCGTTGCCAGCACATGGGCCACCTCTGTGGCACCGATCCCGAAGGCCAATGCCCCGAAAGCGCCATGCGTCGATGTATGACTGTCCCCGCAATTGATCAGCAAACCGGGCAAAGTCAGGCCTTGCTCGGGTCCGATCACATGAACGATGCCTTGGCGGGGATCATCAAGGCCGAAACAGGTGATCCCGTGCACCGCCGTGTTCGCCTCCAAGGTCGCGATCATGCCCGCAATCTCGGGCGTGGCCGGGCGCCCCCGGGTTGGCGCGTAGTGGTCTACGACCCCATAGGTCAGGCCCGGCTCTGCGACGGGCAATCCCCGGTCCTTCAGCTTGCCGAATGCATGGTGCGAGCCTTCATGGACAAGGTGGCGATCCACCCAGAGAAGCGACGTGCCATCGTCGCGGCGGGTGATTTCGTGATCTGCCCAGAGCTTGTCCAGAAGCGTGTTCACGTTCCGCCTCCGATCACGGGTTCCCAATGCCGGTTGTCGCCCGCACCGATGCGCGCCAGCGTCATCTCAAGCCTGAAAAGCTCTGGCCTGTAGAGCGCAGAAAGATACTCGACCCCGCGCCTGTCCCGGTCACGCACGATACGACGAAGGGACAAAAGGGGTGCGCCCACGGAAATACCCAGCGCGTCGGCAGCATCCGGTGTTGCGAGCGTTGCACTGATCGACTGGTGGGCGCTGTCGACCAAGACACCGCTTCTTTCCAGCAGGCGGAAAAGAGGTTGGGTCGCCAGATCTGTCTCATCATAACTTTCGGCGATGTCGGCGGGCACGAAAGTGGTCAGGTGCGAAAACGGCGTTCCGTCTGACAGCCGCACACGAACAGCAGTCTGGACCTTCTCGCCCGGCGTCAGCTCCAAGGCATCGGCCACCACCTGCGGTGCCTCGCCGTAGGAGAATGACAACAAGCGTGCGGTTGTCTTTCGGTCAATTTCGGCAAGCTGCGGGATAAGACCGGCGAAGTCGGCGGCGATCTGGCTGGACTTGTCCTTGCGTGGCAAGACGACAGATCCGGCGCCTGTGCGCTTTTCCACCCAGCCGTCCTTTGCCAATGCTTCCAAGGCCCGGCGGATGGTGACGCGACTGACATTGAAATGCTGCGCCAGACGGTTTTCGCCCGGCATCAATTCGCCCTCACGGAAAATACCATTTGATATTTCGTCCCGCAGCAACAGGTAAACCCGGCGGGCCTTGCCGCCTTCGGGTAGTGTCGGTTGCGCGTGTAGTGTCACGGCCAAACCTCTCCTGTCGCTGGAGCGAGAGCTAGGACGTTGAAGTCGTCCTTCAAGCCGACCTGACCCATCTCCGGTTCATATTTTGACCTTTTCATAAAACAAAACCTGTTATATGGAAAGAACAGATTTTGGGAGGTGCTGCATGCCAATCGTCGAGGCTCATGTCCTTGAAGGCTATTCCTCATCAGAGAAATCCCGTCTGAGCGCCGCCCTGACAGAAGCGATCCGCTTTGTGGTGCCCGCCCCGGACGAGGCCATCACGGTGCTGCTCCACGAATACACCGCCGACAACTACGCCCGTGGCGGCACGCGACGCACACCAGCCCCCGCCCAGCCCGACCCTGCAGAAATCGTCAGCGCCTTTCTCGGCGCGATGCAGGATCGCGATCTCGAGACGGCCAAGACCTATCTGGGCGAAGGCTTCCAGATGGTGTTTCCCGGAACAGAACCAATGCGGGAGATTGAAGAGCTCTTGTCCTGGGCCAAGGATCGCTACCGCTTCGTGACCAAGTCGACCGAGGCCATTGAGGCCTTCCACAAGGATGGCGTGGCCGTGGTCTATACCCGCGGAACGCTCTCCGGCGAATGGCCCGATGGCACGGCATTTGAAGGCATTCGGTTCATTGATCGTTTTGAAGTCCGCGCGGGCAAGATCGTCGATCAACAGGTTTGGAATGACATCGCGGAGGTCAAAGCGACGTGAGCGACACTGTTGACCCAATCACGCTGGCCGTCCTTGCCGGTCGAATGGAGCAGATCGCGGACGAAATGGACGCCACATTGTTCCGCGCCGCCTTCAACCCGATCATCGCAGAAGCGCATGACGCCTCGCACGGGCTCTACCACGCGCACTCCGGCGATACGCTGGTCCAAGGCAAATCAGGCCTTCCGATCTTCGTGGGCGTGATGTCATTCGCGGTGAAAGCCGTGATCGACAAGGCGGCTGAGGCTGGCGATCTTGCCGATGGCGATATCTATATCTTCAACGACGCGCATATGGGCGGCACCCACCTGAGCGACATGCGTTTGGTGCGTCCCTATTTCCGCGACGGCAAGCTGTTTTGCTATCTGGCCAGTGTCGGCCATTGGCACGACGTGGGCGGCGCCGTGCCCGGAAATTACAACCCAGCGGCCACCGAGGCCTTTCAGGAAGCGTTCGTCCTGCCGCCCGTGAAGCTTGCGCGCGGCGGCGAGATCCAACAGGACATCATAGATATCCTCTTGAGAAACACGCGCCTGCCGCAATCGGCCATGGGGGACCTGAATGGCCAACTCGGCGCGCTGGATCTTGGCGTGAAGCGGCTGGACGAGCTTCTGGATGAATACGGTGCGACGACGGTCAAAGGCGCGCTCGATGCCTTGGGAGACCGGGCCGAGACGCTGATGCGGGCAGAGCTTTCGGCCCTGCCGGATGGACGTTGGAGCGCGGTCGATTACCTCGACAATGATGGCATCACGGACGAAGCCTTGCCAATCCATGTTGCGTTCGAGGTCAAGGGCGACCGGCTGGTTCTCGACTTCGAGGGGACGGCCCCGGTCACCGCTGGCCCGGTCAATATTGCGCTGCCCACGGCCGTGGCCACGGCCTATGTCGCGATCAAGCACATCTTCCCGGACTTGCCAGCCAATGCTGGCGTGATGCGCCCGATTGAGGTGCGCGTGCCGGAAGGCAGCCTGTTGTCAGCAGAATTTCCCGCACCGGTCGGCGGTTACACCGAGACCATTTTGCGGATGATCGACGTGATCTTCTCGGCGGCGTCCGAGGCCGCGCCAGACCGTGTCGTGGCCAACGCCTATGGAACGATCAACGCGCTATCAATTGCTGGAAAACGCGCGAATGGCGCACCTTGGGTCATGTTCAGCTTCTTCGGCGGCGGCCACGGTGGCAGCCCGGAAAGCGACGGTCTGAACCACGGCAATGCGCCCATTTCGACTGCGACGATCCCACCGATGGAGATCTTGGAGGCCGCTTATCCGGTCATGTTCCGCCAGTGGGCCCTGCGCCCGGACAGCGCTGGCGCTGGCCTGCATCAGGGCGGTTTGGGCGCGGTCTATGAGATTGAGCTTTTGGAGGAGAAGGCCGAAGCGTTTCTTTTTGGGGAGCGTGGGCGTTTCGCGCCGCAAGGCGTGGCTGGCGGCGAAGCCGGTGCGATGAACGTCTTTTCCTACGAACAGAACGACGGGCTGCACCATCCCCCGCTGGCGTCAAAGATGCTGGGCATCAAGCTGGAAAAGGGCCAGGCCGTCCGCTTGGAGACACCCGGCGGCGGTGGCTATGGTCCCCCGGACAAACGCGCACCCGATGCCGTCGCACGGGATGTCGCGCTGGGCTATCTGAGCGCTGAACGTGCGTCCGCGCTTTATGGTCCCGCATGGCAGGAGCAATCCTCATGAGCCGAATGATTGGCGTCGACGTCGGCGGCACTTTTACGGATGTCTTTGTGCTGGACGAAGAAACCGGGCGGGCCGAGGTTGCCAAGGTTCCGACGACGCGACCGGATCAGTCTGGCGGTTTTCTTGATGGAATTGCGCGACAAGTGGACGATCTGTCGACCGTCGATGTGGTCGTGCATGGCACCACCGCTGGGACGAATGCCTTGTTGGAGCGCAAGGGCGCGAAGATTGGCATCATCACGACGCAAGGTCTGAAGGACGTGTTGGAAATGCGCCGCCGGGACCGTCCCAGAACATGGGGGCTGCGTGGCAACTTCGATCCCGTAGTGCCGCGAGACCTGAGGCTGGAGGTGCCAGAACGCACACTGGCCGACGGCACGATACATACGCCCGTCGATCTGGAGGCCGTAGAGGCCGCGGCGAAAGCGTTGTTGGAGGCGGGATGCAGCGCCGT
>CAZMKY010000483.1:0-1610 GCA_964566835.1 uncultured Rhodobacterales bacterium | reverse complement strand
TCGATCCGGATCTGGGTTTCGTCGAGGGTGGCATTGTTTTCAATCATGCGATGTCCCACGCTTCACAGAAATCTGGAGGATCTCTCTTTTCTGGTCGACCGCGCATGCCGCCCCATACCCACTTGCCGCCAACACGAAGGTCGTCCGGAACAAATGCGGCATCGAATTCAATCATGTATCTGAGTGCAGTGACCGCGTTTACCTTGCTTGAACTGAAATGAGACCATGACTCTAGCGCGTCTTCCAGCAAGTCTTCGCCAAATTGGAGTGAGTACGAATTCCCTTCGTATTCAATCGGACCACTACTTTCGAAGTATCCATCCGTCTCTACCACCAGAACGTCATCAGCGATCTCACCATCTACCCAGCGAATTCCAAATTCATACCAATTTCTGTGCTTACCTCGCTGAAGCACGGCCTTGTCGGCGACTTCCTTAAGAGGAAGGGACTTCATCGATAAAATACCTTCATCCTCGCTCATGGCTTTCTCCGTTGGTGATACGAATCAAAAAACACGCCAAAACGACAATCGTGATAAAAGCGATCGACGGCACGCCCAATACGAATGCATAATCACCAGGGTACGAAAGCTTAAAGCCAGTCATTAATTTACCAATGTAAAGGCCATAGAAAAGGAATACCAACTGACCTAGCATTGACACGCATATAAGGAACTTCACTCCACAATCTCCGCCGTCTCGACCACCGCGTGGTAAAGCACGTCCGCCCCGGCGCGGGCCCAGTCTTTCGTGATCTCTTCCGCCTCGTTGTGGCTGAGGCCGTCGACGCAAGGGCACATGACCATGGCTGTCGGCGCGACGTCGTTGATCCAGCAGGCGTCGTGCCCGGCGCCAGAGACAATGTCCATGTGGCTATAGCCCAGACGCTCCGCCGCGTTTCGGATGGCGTTGACGCAGCCGACGTCGAAGGCGGGCGGGTCGAATTGGCCGACGATTTCGGCCGAGAACTCCACGCCAATCTCTTCGCAGAGCTTCGGCGCGCGCTCCATCAGTTCGTCCACCATGCCGTTCAGCTTGTCGAGGATGTGGGTCCGCATGTCGATCGTGAAGACGACCTTGCCGGGGATGATGTTGCGGCTGTTCGGATAGACATCGACATGCCCGATCGCGCCCACCGCGTTCGGCTGGTTCTTCATCGCGATCTCGTGGACCAGCTCTGTGATCAGCGCCAGCCCGCGTCCGGCGTTCTTCCGCATATGCATAGGCGTGGAGCCTGTGTGGCTTTCCTTGCCCGTCACAGTGCATTCGATCCAGCGAAGGCCCTGGCCGTGGGTGACGACACCGATGTCGACGCCTTCGGCTTCCAGAATCGGGCCTTGTTCGATGTGCAGTTCAAAGAAGGCGTGCATGTCGCGTGCTCCGACCTTCTCGTCGCCCTTCCAGCCGATGCGCTGCAATTCATCGCCAAAAGTCTTGCCGCTGGCGTCCGTGCGGTCATAGGCCCAGTCGAGCGTGTGGCGACCGGCAAACACACCAGAGGCCAGCATGGCGGGCGCGAAGCGTGTGCCCTCTTCGTTCGTCCAGTTGACGACAACGATCGGGTGCTTGGTCTTGATGTCGAGGTCATTGAGCGTGCGGATGATTTCCAAC
>CAZMKY010000482.1:0-7118 GCA_964566835.1 uncultured Rhodobacterales bacterium | reverse complement strand
CGCGCCAAGTTCGTGCCGACGATCTTTGCGGCACGTCAGTTCGTGAACCACGGCCACGTCCGTGTGAACGGCCAGCGCGTCAACATCCCGTCCTACCGCGTCAAGGAAGGCGACGTTATCGAAGTTCGTGACCGCTCCAAGCAACTGGCGATCGTTCTCGAAGCCGTCCAACTGGCTGAGCGTGACGTGCCTGACTACATTGAAGCCGATCACTCCAAAATGTCGGCGACCTTCGTTCGGACCCCGGGCCTCGGCGACGTGCCGTATCCTGTCATGATGGAACCGAACCTCGTCATCGAATACTACGCACAGAACTAAGGCGGAAACGCCAAGAGGGACAGAAAAGGCCGCTCCGATCCGGGGCGGCCTTTTTGCTTTTGCCGTCAGACCTTGCGCGCGACGAAGCCTCGGGACGTTCGCGATGGCGGTCCCGCCGGAAAGTCATATATCGCCTCGAGTTCAAAGCCAGCCTCCGCCAGGAGCGACTTGATCTCGTCCAGACCAAATGTCCGATGCCGCCATTGCAGCCAGATGATGGCGTTGCACCAATGGGGCTTTGACACGATGAGACGCAGACGGCCGCCATCCACCAGCAGATCACGCAGATCCCGCAGCGCCTGTGCCGGGGACGCGATATGTTCAATCAGGTGGGCTGCCAATACCTCGTCTGCCGGGCCAAAGGGCATCTGGGCGCCCAAGCCGGCGGTGGTGGTCTGCGCCGCAATTCCCCGATCGGCTATGATGCGTTTGCCTCGGTCCAGCATGGCAGGGGACAGGTCGACAAGATGCAATGCCCCAGGGGCGCCGTTCACGGCGACCCATGCTTCCGCAAAGGCTGCGGTACCGGACCCCATATCGACCACGCGTCCTCGTTGGGGTGCGCCCAGACCCGGTGCACTCAGAAATCCGAGGTAGGCATCGTAGTAGCCTAGCGCCCGCATCTTGTCGCGCCAGCGACCCGCCGCGCGATCATACTTCTGGGCCAGTTCCGGATGTGTGTCAGCGTTTGTCATGGGGCAAGAGTAGCACGGGTCGATGGGGCTGCGAAGGCGTGCGACTTTGCACACTGGCCATGCCCCGTCGCCAAGGCTAGAACGGCCCCGAACCTATCGGATCCGAACCATGACACACGCCATACGGCCTCAGCCCGGCATTGATGAGATCAAGCTCTACAAGGGCGGCGAAAGCACATTGCCCGGACGCAGCGACGTTCTCAAACTGTCGTCGAACGAAAATCCGCTTGGCCCGCCTGCAAGCGCCAAGGCGGCCATCGCGAACGAGCTTGGTCGCATGCATCGCTATCCGGCGACGGACCATGCAAATCTGCGGAAGGCCATTGCGGGTGTTCATGGACTGGACGTGGACCGTATTATCTGTGGCGTCGGTTCTGACGAGATCCTGACCTTTCTCTGCCAAGCCTACGCCGGTCCGGGGGACGAGGTCATCCACACGGCGCACGGGTTCTCGATGTACCGCATTCTGACCTTGGCCGTGGGCGCAACCCCCGTCAGCGTGCCTGAACGTGACCGGGTGGTCGATGTGGACGCGATCCTAAAGGGCGTTACATCGCGGACGCGACTGGTCTTTCTGACCAATCCGGGCAACCCGACGGGTACCATGATCGGCGGGAACGAAGTGGCGCGGCTTGCCGACGCCCTGCCAGATCACGTGCTTCTGGTGCTGGATGGCGCCTACGCGGAATACGCCGACGGGTATGATGGCGGCGCAGCACTGGTCGAGGCGCGGGAAAATGTGATCATGACGCGCACTTTTTCCAAGCTTTATGGCCTTGGCGGCTTGCGTGTGGGCTGGGGCTATGGGCCGCTGCATGTGATCGATACGCTCAACCGGGTTCGAGGTCCGTTCAACCTGTCGGATATCCAACTGTCGGGCGCGGAAGCGGCCATTCTGGACCGCGAATGGGCACGAACCTGCGTCGAGATGAACGCCCGCCTGAGGGAGAAATTGACTTCCGCATTGCGCGCGCTCGGCATCTTGGTCGATCCGTCCACAACCAACTTCATCCTCGCACGGTTTCAAGACGAGGCCGAGGCGGCCAGCGCCGATGCCGCCTTACGTGAGGCCGGTATTCTGGTGCGCCGTGTTGGCGGCTACGGGTTTCCGGAAGGCTTACGCATCACGGTCGGCGACGACGAAGGATGTGCTCGTATCATCGACGCCCTGACGGGCTGGAAGAAGGCAGCGGCATGAGTGGACCCTACAAGCGCGTTGCCTTTATCGGACTTGGTCTTATCGCGTCCTCCATGGCGCACGCCATGCGCCGGGCAGGAATGACGGCCGAGATCGTCGGCACGGCACGCTCGGCCGAAACGCGAAAAGCGGCCGCCGAGATCGGCTTCTGTGACCGTGTCGTCGATACGGCCAGAGAGGCAGTCGAAGGTGCAGATCTGGTCGTCTTGGCGGTGCCTGTCGGCGTGATGGGGGCGGTGGCCCGGGATATTGCCGACAGTCTCATGCCAGGCGCTACGGTCACGGATGTGGGCTCGGTCAAGCGGGCGGTTGTCGATGCGGTGCTGCCAGAACTGCCCGATCATGTTCATCTTCTCCCCGCGCACCCGATCGCGGGGACCGAGCATTCCGGGCCGCATTCCGGTTTCGCGGAACTCTTTGATGGTCGCTACTTCATCATCTGTCCGCTGGAAGACACGGATGCCGACGCTTTGGCGCGGCTCGAAGGCTACCTGAAAGACCTCGGCGCCATCGTTGACCTGCTGGAACCGGATCACCACGATCTGGTCTTGTCTGTCACGTCGCACACACCGCACCTGATCGCTTACACCATGGTCGGTGTGGCCGACGACTTGCGCCGCGTGACGGACAGTGAGGTCATCAAGTATTCTGCGGCTGGTTTCAGGGACTTCACCCGGATCGCCGCCAGCGATCCGACCATGTGGCGCGATGTGTTCCTGTCGAACAAGGAGGCCACGCTGGAGGTGCTCGGACGCTTCACGGAGGAGCTTTTTGCCCTGCAAAGAGCGATCCGGACGGGTGACGGCGATCACCTGCATGACTACTTCACGCGAACACGAGCTGTTCGGCGCGGTATTGTCGAAGCGGGGCAAGATACGGACGCGCCTGATTTCGGACGCGGAGCTGCGCGGAAATGAGGGCAATTGTCCTCGGATTGGCTGTTGCGATAGCAACGGCGGTTGTTGCGTCGGCTTCGGCGCCCGAGACCAGTCCACGTCCCGTCCCGCGACCAAACGCGTCGAATGAAGCCGCCATCCGAGCTGCCGTCGATCGCGCGATGGCGGCGGCCAATATTCAAGGTGGTCAAGAAGTGGCAGAGGTAGACGTCTCACCCCGCCCGGGCACGCGGCCTGAGAATCTGAAGCGCAAGACCGTTGTCCGGAATTCCGGTCTGCTGGTCGACCGGGTCAGACCACAGATGCGCACCCCCATTTGCGGATTTGCTGATGTTCAGGGGGAACGCATCTCGCGTATTCCAGGGCGTGTCCAAGGCTGTGGCGTTGCCGCGCCCGTCCGTGTCACGGCCGTCTCTGGCATTGCTCTCAGCCAGCCGACAGTCATGGATTGTCCGACACTCGCGGCATTTCGCAGTTGGATCGACGAAGGCATGCGACCTGCCATTGGACGCTTGGGCGGTGGCGTGTCACGGATCGAGATCGCCGGGCACTATGTCTGCCGCACGCGGAACCATCGCCCGGGCGCAAAGATCAGTGAACACGGCAAGGGCAAGGCCGTCGACGTCTCGGGCTTCACGCTTGAAAACGGGACGCGCATCAGTGTGCTGCGCGGCTGGCGAGACCGCGATCATGGACGCCGTTTGCGTCAGATGCACCGCGCAGCCTGCGGGACCTTCGGCACGGTGCTTGGGCCGGATTCCGACCGCTTCCACCAAGATCACTTCCATTTCGACACGGCCCGTCATCGCGGCGGATCTTACTGCCGCTGACTAGCGCAGAATGATCCTCGGAGCCGGCCCCAGCGGGATCGGCCCAAAAGAGACGCGGCCATTCCGAAATGACAGCGTGGCGTCGAGGTCATCCGGCGAACCGCTCAGACCCGCCATCAACTCCAGCGTGCTGTCGATCAGTGGCAGGAAACCTTGTGCCAGTGCGCCACTGCCGACCGCCATATCCAATATGCGCCGCCATTCCTGTGCTCGGATCGTGATGTCGCCCTCGGGGATGCCTGCAGCGTCGATGTCCAGAAGCCCGGCAGCCCGAAAGGTTGCGTCGCCCCACTTTGCGCTGAGATCATCCAGCGCGATCCGCGTGATCTGCGGGCGCTCGTCTTCGATCACGTGCCGATCGAGCGGCGCCGTAAGATCAAGCGTTGCATCCAGTCGAAGGCGATCAATCAGATCGGGAAGCAGGCCGGTTGGGTTCAGCGCATCAATCGTCGCATCTGCAGGGCTGAGATCGGTCATTTCCGCGCCAAGGCGGTAGCTGTTGGGTGCCGCAGCCTGTCCAACCGAAAAGCGTGCTTCCTTAAGCGCGGTCTGCCAGCCGAGAGACGACGACACGACGACTTCGTCCAGAACGACGGTACTGCGGTCCAATTCAAGTGACGGGGTGGGCCTAAGTGCAATCGAACCACGCGCGCGATCAGACTGGATCTCCACGCTTTGCCACGGCGTGGCAAAGCTGTGATTGTCCGGCCAGACCAGGATTGCACTGTTTGGTCGGTAGCTCAGTTGCAGGATCTGGAAAAAGGGGGCCTGCCACGCGATGCCCGTCGCAGGGTCTGCGAGTGTCAGGTCGGCAATGCGCGTGTCAAAGCGATTGGGAAATCCGCGTACGGACAAATCCGAATACTCGGCAACCCAGCCCTCGCGCTGGCGCTCTTCGATCCACGAGGTCAGCGACCGCTCCAAAAGGGTGGAGCCGACGACCCACCACCCCATCCAGAGAAGGGCGAGAAAAAGCGATATCGCAATGATCCGGCGCATTGGGTCTTTTCCCTTTTCGTCGGGCCTGTTTTAAGGACCGGATGTTGAAAGAACCATCCCTGCCCATGTGGGTTTTCGGCTACGGCTCGCTGATGTGGAACCCGGAGTTTCCGGTGGCCGAGCGCTGTTTGGCGACCCTGCCGGGATATGCCCGACGGTTCTGCATGAGTTCCATTCATCACCGCGGCACTGTGGAAGATCCCGGCCTTGTTCTGGCGCTGGATCCGGACGATGCCCACGTCTGCCGCGGGATTGCTTTCCGCGTTCCGGATGCCGAGGCAGATGCAACACTGACCGCGCTCCGCGAGCGTGAACTGATTTCGTCTGCCTATGTTGAGCGGAACGTCCCGCTTGACCTCGATGATGGCCGGCGGGTGGACGCAGTGGCCTACATTGTCGATACGGCGCATGAACAATATCGCGCCAGCCTGTCGCTAGAAGATCAAGCTAACATCATCGCGCATGCCCATGGCGGACGCGGGCCAAACAGCGAATATCTCTGGAACACGTCATCGCATCTGGACGAACTTGGCATCGAAGATGCCGACCTTCAGTGGCTGTCAAACCGCGTCAAAAGCATCTTAAACGCCTGAGGCGCGCCATTCGAGTTGGCAGCCGCGAATCGTTGCCGTAACCTGTGCGGAACGACAACAGGCAGGATCGGTCCGTGGCAGAGCAAAAGGCGCCCGAGGCAGAGCCAGAATTCGCGCAGCCCTATCGTCAGATCATCGTGATGCTGATCGTGCTGATCCTTGTGGGCTTCGGCGCATACCTTGCCTATCCGCAAGTGGCGCCGGTGTTCTTGGCGAACCCCTATCTCAATGGTTTCATTGGATTTGTCTTCGTCATCGGCGTCTTGGCGTGTTTCTGGCAGGTGTTCCAGCTCGTCTCGTCCGTGATCTGGATCGAAGGCTTTGCGACCGACCGTCCGGGCCACCAATTTACACGCGCCCCGCGTTTGCTGGCGTCTCTCGCAGCGCTTCTCAGGTCGCGGGGTGCGAACACGCAAATCAGCTCCACGTCATCGCGATCGATCTTGGATTCCGTGGCGACGCGTATCGACGAAGCGCGTGACATCACCCGCTATATCGTCAATCTGCTTATCTTCCTTGGTCTGCTGGGCACATTCTATGGCTTGGCAACAACAGTTCCCGCCGTGGTCGACACCATCAGATCGCTGGCGCCGCAGGAAGGGGACACCGGGGTTGAATCCTTTGCACGCCTGATGACCGGGCTTGAGGCACAGCTGGGCGGAATGGGGGTTGCTTTTGCGTCGTCCTTGCTGGGCTTGGCAGGGTCTCTCGTCGTCGGCCTTCTGGAGCTCTTCGCCGGACACGGCCAGAACCGGTTCTACCGCGAATTGGAAGAATGGCTGTCCACGATCACGCGCGTCGGTCTATCCGCGTCGGATCTGGGCGATGGCGAAGGCCTTGGCAGTGGCGGCGGGGTCGACAGTGGCGCAATCGCCGCCGTGGCCGGGCACATGTCGGACCGCATGGATGCCATGCAAGCCTATCTGGCCGAGACGTCAGAGCGGCGCGACATCGCGGACGAACGTTTGGCCGAGCTTTCAGGCGCGGTCGATCGATTGGCGGAACGACTGGATCAAGGGGCAGGTACTGCGCCGGACCTTGGCCGCTTGGTCGAAAGTCAGGATCGCCTGACCGAAGCGTTGGAGGCATTCTCGCGCGACGGTGCCGGCGCAACCGATGCAGAAAGCCGGATGCGATTGAGATCAATGGACGTGCAGCTGCTGCGTATTCTGGAAGAGATGTCCGCAGGCCGTCAGGAAAGCATCGGCGAACTGCGCTCTGACCTTGCTCAACTGACGAAAAGCGTTCGGATGCTTGCACGCGACCGGACCGGGCGGGGCTAAGCCATGGCTTTGACCCGTCGGGCGCAGCGTATGAATGCCTCGATCTGGCCGGGTTTCGTAGACGCGATGACCGCGCTTCTGCTTGTGCTGATGTTCGTCCTTTCGATCTTCATGATCGTTCAAGGTGTTCTGCGCGAGACGATCACTGGTCAGGAGACCGAGCTAGATCAGCTTGCGTCTGAGATCACGTCACTGGGTCAGGCGCTGGGTCTGTCACAGCAACGTACAGCCGACCTCGAAGACGATCTGTCCAGTCTCCAGAACGAAAGCGACCGCCAGTCTGCCTTGATTGCGAACCTCTCGGCG
>CAZMKY010000481.1:0-13860 GCA_964566835.1 uncultured Rhodobacterales bacterium | reverse complement strand
TGCTCTTGGGCCTCGACATGTCGCCCTACCTGATCCTGCTTCTGGTGATGGCGCTGATCTTCCTTCTGGGATGGCCGCTGGAATGGGTGCCGATCGTTCTGATCGTTGTACCGATCCTTCTGCCAACGGTCGAAGCGCTCTCGCTTCATGGGCTCAGCCGGTATGACATGATGGTCTGGTTCGGCATCCTCGTGGCGGTGAACCTACAGACAGCGTGGCTCAGTCCGCCCGTGGCGCTATCGGCCTACTTCCTAAAAGGGGTGGTTCCGAACTGGGATCTCAAGGACATCTACCTTGGCATGATGCAGTTCATGATGGTTCAGCTCTTCGGTCTGATCCTGCTTCTGGTGTTCCCACAGCTGGTGCTTTGGCTGCCAAGGGTGATGTCGGGCGGCTAGGCTACCGTCACCGAAGACATCTCAAACCAACAACTCTCGCCGGGCTCTGTCCCGGCGAGAGGCGTTCTGGCCTCCGGGCCAACGCCACGCGCAATGCATCGGGCACGCCGAAGCGCGCACATCGTGCTGTTGCTGCTGGAAAGTTCCCTTCCCGTCGGTTGGGAACCGACGAATGTGCCTTTTGGGGGTAAGGCTTGTCCTTAGCCTGCGCGGGATTTCGGCGTGAGTCAAACGGCCATGCTGGTAGGCCGTCCGATTTCCCTTGTTCGTCGGGGCGGTTTTCAGTCTTCTTGCGACAAGAAAAAAGGCTTCAAGATGAACGATACGCTGACCACGCACGCCGCCGAAGAAGACGCGCGCAACGAAGAGATCCTGATTTATGTCGACGGCGAACTGGTGCCAAAGGCCGAGGCGAAGGTGTCTGTCTATGACAGTGGCTTCATGCTGGGCGACGGAATGTGGGAAGGACTGCGGCTGTATGATGGGGAATGGGCGTTCTTCGAAGATCATATGGATCGGTTGTTCGGGTCTCTGAAGGCTGTTGCGCTTGAGACTGGGGAAACGCCGGACAGCATTCGCGCCATTCTGGACAAGACGGCGGCTGCAAATGGAATGACGACCGACGCGCATTGCCGTTTGATGATCACAAGGGGGCGCAAGGCCAAGCCGTTCCAGCACCCTTCGCTCAGCCGCTGGGGGCCGACGATCGTCGCGATTTGCGAGCATTCCAAGCCGGTCGACAGGCTGCAAAGCCGTGGCATTCGCCTTGCGTCTGTCCCGCAAGTGCGTGGCCTGCCACACAGCCAGGACGCCAAGTTCAACAGTCATTCCAAGTTGAATTGCGTGATCGCTTGCCTTCAGGCGGAGCAAGCCGGCGCTGACGAGGCGCTGATGCTGGACCCGCATGGGTTCGCGAACACGATCAATGCCTGTAATTTCTTCATCGTGCGAAAGGGGGCCGTTTGGACCTCAACCGGGGACTACTGCATGAACGGGGTCACGCGGCAGAAGGTCATCGATCTTTGCCGGTCGAACGACATTCCGGTCTTTGAGAAGAACTATTCGCTATATGAAGCCTACGGCGCAGACGAGGCTTTCCTGACCGGCACGTTCGGGGCGCAGACACCGGTTGCTGAAATCGACGGTCGCCAGATTGGCGACGGCACCGGGGCAGGGCCGGTGACGCGTCGCCTTCGCGATCTCTACAAGGATCTGGTGGCCCGCGATGTCGCGCGCCAATCCGGGATCAGACGAAACGGCTGACGTAGTTTTCCAAGCGTTCCTGACGGCCAGAACGGGGCTCTGGCGGGGTGGACTGGCCGCGAACATCCGCATGAATATCGTCAAGGCTGCGGCTGGTCAGATCGTTTCCGTCCCAACCCGCGTAGCGCGCGTTGCGTGCGTCTTCCAAGCCGCCGTCTTCCAGCATGGCGGCCGCAGCCTTCAGACCGCGCGCACAGACATCCATGGCGCCGACATGGGCAAGGATCAGGTCTTCCGGGTCAAGCGACTGGCGGCGCAGCTTGGCGTCGAAATTCGTGCCGCCGGTGGTGAAACCACCCGCCTTGAGGATCTCGTAATACGCCAGCGCAGTTTCGCGGACATCTTCGGGGAACTGGTCGGTGTCCCAGCCTGACTGATAGTCGTTGCGGTTCATGTCGATGGACCCGAAGATACCAAGCGCGGCAGCGGTGGCCAGTTCATGCTCAAAGCTGTGACCGGCGAGGATGGCGTGGCCTTGCTCGATGTTCACTTTGACTTCGTTCTCAAGGCCGAAGTCCTTCAGGAAGCCATAGACCGTGGCCACATCGTAGTCGTACTGGTGCTTCGTCGGTTCCTGCGGTTTCGGTTCGATCAGGATGGTGCCTTTGAAGCCGATCTTGTGCTTGTACTCGACGACGCGCTGCAGGAAGGCACCGGCGTTTGCACGCTCGCGGGACAAGTCGGTGTTGAGCAACGTCTCGTAGCCTTCGCGGCCACCCCAAAGCACATAGTTCTCGCCGCCAAGCTTGTGCGTGGCGTCCATGCAGCTTTTGACCGTCGCCGCGGAATAGGCATAGACGTCCGGATCGGGGTTCGTCGCAGCGCCTGCCATGAAGCGGCGGTGCGAAAAGAGGTTCGCCGTGCCCCAAAGCAGCTTCACCCCGGTTGCTTCCATCTTCTGACCAAAGATATCGACGATTTCCTTCAGACGGTCTTCACTTTCGGCAAAGCTGGTGCCTTCCGGGCGGACGTCGGCGTCGTGGAAGCAGAAGTAGGGTGCGCCCAGGATCTCGAACATCTCGAACGCGATATCGGCCTTCAGGCGCGCACCTTCCATGTCGTCCGAGAACCACGGGCGGTCAAAGGTCTGTCCGCCAAACGGGTCGCCACCCGGCCATGCGAAGGAATGCCAATAGGCGACGGCAAAGCGCAGATGCTCGGCCAGTGACTTGCCCATGACCATCTCGGTGGGATCATAGTGGCGGAACGCAAATTCGTTTGTGCTGTCAGGACCTTCAAAGGCGATCTTCGGACAGTTCTCGAAAAAGCTGGTCATGTCTTTTCCTTCAGACAAGGGTGGGTCAGGCGTTCAGGTGCTCAGGCTTCTTGCCCGCGATGATCATCGCCAGAAGATCGTCTTCGGTGACGTCCTCGATGTTCACCGTGCCGACGAGTTCGCCGTTCTTCATCACGGCAGCGCGGTCACATAGTCGGCGGACCTGATGCACGTCGTGGTCGATCAGGAAGATGCCAAGGCCTTGGCGCTTCAACTCCTGGATCAGTTCGGCAACCATCTGGGTTTCCTGCGGACCCAATGCAGCCGTTGGTTCGTCCATGATCAGGATCTTGGCGTTGAAATACACGGCTCGCGCAATGGCCACAGACTGGCGTTGGCCGCCCGAAAGGGCAGAGACTGGCGCCGAGAACTTCTTGAAGTTCGGGTTCAGGCGTCCAAGCACCTTGCGTGTCTCGGCCTCCATTGCGGCGTCATCGACAAGGCCCATTGGCGTTGTCAGCTCGCGACCCAGAAAGAGGTTCGATGTGGCATCGAGGTTATCGGCCAGCGCAAGTGTCTGGTAGATCGTTTCGATGTTGTAGCGCCGCGCGTCGCGGGGGTTTGAGATCGTGACCTCATCGCCGTTGATGCGAATGACACCGGCATCCATCTTGTAGGCGCCAGAAAGGCACTTGATCAGCGTGGATTTCCCGGCGCCGTTGTGGCCCAAGAGGCCCACGACTTCACCCGGATAGAGATCGACGCTGACCTGGTCGACAGCTTTGACGCCGCCGAAGGCGATAGAGATGTTGTCCATCTCGACCAGCGGGGGGGCGGTGCGATCAATCATTATCGGCTCCCCAGACGTTTGCGGTAGATGATATCGATCAGAACGGCAGTCACGAGGACGATGCCGACAACGATGTTCTGGAAGGGCGCATCAACGCCCACCATGGCCATGCCGGATTGCAGCGATTGCATGATCAGCGCCCCGAGGATGGCGCCATAGATCGTGCCGATGCCGCCCGAAAGCGCGGTGCCACCGATGACGGCAGCCGCGATCACGCGGAGTTCGTCGAGGACGCCAATGTCATTCGAGTGGAATGTCAGGCGCGAGGAGGCGACGACCGCGGAGAGGGCGCAGAGGAACCCCATCAAGGCAAAGACCTTGACCGTAAGCATGCGCGTGTTGATGCCCGACAGTTCGGCCGCATCCGGGTTGCCGCCGGTTGCGAAGATATAGCGCCCAAGGCGTGTCCGTCGTGCGACGATGGTCATGGCGATGGTCACGATGACAAGGATCAGGACCGAGATCGGCAGGCCATAAGCTTGGGTGAAGCCCTCTGGCATGATCTCGCCCCGTTCCTGGAACATCCTCTCCAGCCGTCGTGTCGGGATCTGGTAGGAGTTCAGGATCCACGCAAAGCCGAGGATCGCGGCCGAGACGACGCCCGCCAACAGCCATTCCGCCCAGAGCGGTTTGACTGGGAAATCATGTGCGACCTTGTTTCGGCGCGCCGAGAAGAGGCCGGCAATGGCCGCCAGCGTCGCGATCACGGCCAAGATCCAGCTTGTGGTTTCGCCAAGCGTTCCGTTGATCCCACCCAGAAGCAGGAAGTTTCCATCAAGCGGGCCGATGGTCTGACCGGTCGTCAGATACCAAGCCACGTTCCGCCAGACGAGAAGGCCACCGAGCGTGACGATGAAGGCCGGGATTTCAAGGTAACCAACAAGCCAGCCGTGGAAGGCACCAATCACGATGCCGGTGATCAGGCCCACGATTATGGCGATAGGCGCGATGGCGCCGGATCCAAGCTCGATGCCCAGCCATTGCGGCAGCACGGCTGTTTGCATCATGGCCATCACGGCCGAGCAGGTGGCCAGTAGCGAGCCGACGGACAGATCGATGTGGCGGGTGACAATGATGAAGACCATGCCAGAGGCCATGATGGCCACGCTGACGGTCTGGATCGTCAGGTTGAAGATGTTGCGCGGCGTCAGGAAACGACCGTCGGTGATGGTGTTGAAGACGAGGCATAGGACGATGAAAGCCCCGATCATGCCAAGAAGGCGCGTATCGACCTCCAACGTCTGCAACAGGCTTCGTCGCTGGGTCGGTTCGCTTTGAGAGGCATCAGACATGCGTCATGCTCCGCCGGAATAAGTCGTGTCGGATGAGAAGGCGCACTGGCGGCCCCGAAACGAGGCCGCCAGGCGGGAGATCAGTTACAAGGTGCAGGACCGTTCGAGACGCCCTGGCAGAGCTTCTCGACGCTGATCCAGCCCGCGTCTGTAACTGTCGTCAGGTTGTCGGCCGTGATCGGCACCGGGGCGAGGAACGTGGCGTTCATCGTGTTGCCGCCCGGGGTGTCGAACTTCACGGTGCCGTCCACGCCGTCAAGCGCGGTGCCACCTGCCAGCGAGACTGCAATCTCGCCCGCGGCCTTGCCGAGTTCGCGCGCGTCTTTCCAGACAGACACGGTCTGCGTGCCAAGCGCGACACGGTTCAGAGCGGCATGGTCGCCATCCTGACCGGAGACCGGCAGGCCTTCCATGCCCTGAGCGGTCAGAGCCGCTACAACGCCACCGGCGGTGCCGTCGTTCGAAGCGACCACGGCGTCGACGCCGTTGTCGGTTGCCGTCAGGATCTGTTCCATGTTGCGCTGTGCGTTCGCCGGCAGCCAGCCATCGGTATAGGCTTCACCAACGATTTCGATGTCACCGGCGTCGATGGCCGCTTGCAGGATCTCTTGCTGGCCGCCGCGCAGGAAGTCTGCGTTGGGGTCAGTGGGCGAGCCCTTGATCATGACATAGCGGCCCTTCGGAGCAGCTTCGAAAACGGCGCGGGCCTGCATCCGGCCAACTTCGACGTTGTCAAACGTCAGGTAGTAGGCGCGGGGGTCTTCGATCAGACGGTCATAGGCGACAACCGGGATGCCTTCGTCAGCGGCAGCCTGAACAGCCGGCCCAATCGCGGACGCGTCCTGTGCCAGGATGATGAGGGCGTCAACGCCTTGTGCGATCAGCGATTCAACATCTGCCAGCTGCTTTGCGGACGACGACTGAGCGTCGGACGAGACATAGGCAGCGCCAGCGGCATCAAGTGCGCCCTTGATCGCGGCTTCGTCGGTCTTCCAGCGCTCTTCCTGGAAGTTCGACCAGCTGACGCCAACCGTTACGGCGTGGCCATCGGCAAAGGCTGCCGATGTCAGCATGGTGGATGCGGCAAGCGTGGCCGCAATGAGTGTTCTGCGCTTCATGTGGATCCTCCCATAGATCATGCGGTCCCGACGGTCGTTTGGCAGTGCCGGGATTCCGAACGACTCCAACCATGCTCATTTTATTTTAGATGTCAAAATAAATATTCGAGAATTTGGCAGTAAATTTTCAAACTGCCGACCCTGCGGGCAGTTTTTTCTTGCGAGAGAGCAAAAGTGCCGCTTATTAACTTTAGCAACTGAAGTAAATTTTGAGAACTTTCTGACGATGACCGACATGTCCGGGTTCGGCCCGGTGATCCCACCGCTGCATGAAGAGCAGCGCAGCCTGCGCCAACAGGTGTTCGAGCGCGTGCGCGCCGCGGGATGTCTGGCACGCGTCGAAATCGCCAAGGAACTGGCGATCAGCCCGGCTTCGGTCACGTCGATCTCGGCCGAGCTGATTGCCGACGGCCTGTTGCAAGAAGTCCAGCAGGACCGGGACACGGGACGGGGCCGTCCGCCTGTCGCGATCGGCGTCAATCCCGATGCCTACCTTGTCGCCGGCATCAAGGTGTCCGATCTGGATCATACCGGCGTGATCTCTGACTTTTCCGGCCGTGTTCTGGTGTCGATCACCCGGCAGGAGCGGGGGCCGTTTCAATCCAAGGACGATCTGATGGCGCTTATTGCCGGGCTCTTGGACGACCTTTGTCGGCAAGCGTCCCTGACGCGCAAGGACCTGTCTGCGCTCGGGATCGGAATGCCTGGCTTTATCGACCACGACACCGGCCACGTGATCTGGTCGCCAATGCTGTGGGGCGATGGTTTTCCTCTGGCGAAAGAGGCTGAGGCCGCGTTCGGCTTGCCGACGACCATCGACAATGACGCAAACCTTGCAACGCTGGCCGAGCTTTGGTTCGGCGAAGGGCGGACGCGGAAGGACTTTGCGGTCGTCACGATTGAGCACGGCGTGGGCATGGGCATGGTCATCAATCACCGGCTTTACCGCGGAGCGCGCGGCCTCGGCATGGAGCTGGGGCACACCAAGGTGCAGATGGATGGCGCACTGTGCCGATGTGGTCAGCGTGGCTGTCTGGAAGCTTACGTTGCCGACTACGCGATCAAGCGAGAGGCCGAGACCGCTCTTGGGGGGCGGGGCGCAGGCGAGGGCGCGCCCACGGGGCGGCTTCTTGATACATTGTTCGCCCGCGCCAAGGCAGGGGAGCCCGGCGCGCGGGCCGTCTTCCACAGGGCAGGGCGGTTCTTGTCGCTGGGGCTGTCCAATGTGGTCAACATCTTCGATCCGGAATTGATCATCCTGTCTGGCGCGCGGATGCAATACGATCTGCTTTGGGCAGATGATGTGCTGAACGATATGCGCCGGATGATGTTGGACACCCATCGGCGGGGGCCGGACATACAAGTGCACGCGGGCGGCGATCTGATTTGGGCGCGCGGTGCGGCAGCGTTGGCGATCGGGCATCTCTCGGACGCTGTCTTGGGAACACGTAAGGAGCTTCAGGTCTCATGAAATGGATAATCGTGGCCGCTTTAGCCGCCACCCCCGCGCTGGCAGAGCCAGCTTTCGAGGACCGTTCCTTCCGGCTTGTGCCGCACAGCTATACCGGCGACTGGGTGCATTTCGTGGGGGGCGGTGTTGCCATCCTGGATTGCAATGGCGACGGCTTGCCTGACCTCTTTGCCGCCGGGGGCCACAACCCGGCGCGCCTGATGATCAACGAGGGCACCTTCAGCTTCTCAGATGGCGGAGCTTTCGCGACAGGTGTGACCGGGGCCTATCCCCTGGACATAGACGCGGACGGCCACATGGATCTCGCCGTTTTGCGGGATGGCGCAAACCAGCTTCTGAAGGGCGACGGTGCATGCGGTTTCACGGATGCAAGCGCCGATTGGGGTTTCGAGGGCGGCGACAAGTGGACAACCGCCTTTACCGCAGGGTGGCCGGACGGTGATTTGCTGATGGTCTTCGGCAATTACGTGGACCGGACGAACCCCGAAGGCCCCTTTGGCACATGCGACACGCATGCCTTGCACCGCCTGAGCCAGGGCCGTCTTTGGAAAACCTCGCTTGGACCGGGGTTTTGCACGCTTTCCATGCTCTTGTCCGACTGGCAGCGGAGCGGAACGCCACTTCTGCGTGTCTCGAACGACCGCCATTATCATCAGGACAAGGGCTATGAGCAGATGTTCGATCTGGCCACGCTGGCCCCTGTGGCGGATTGGCCAGAAGTGCGCCTTTGGGGCATGGGCATCGCATCCGACGACGTGACCGGAGATGGTTTGCCGGATGTCATGCTGTCTTCGATGGGCGATCAGCTTTTGCAGCTGAACGATGGTGGTGCATTCAAAGATGCGCCTTACGCCATGGGCACCTTTGCGACCACGCCGCATGTCGGTGAAGACAACCGCCCGTCGACGGGTTGGCACACGGAATTCGCGGATGTCGACAACGATGGTCGGCTGGATCTCTTCATTGCCAAGGGCAATGTCGAGGCGATGCCAGAGGCGGCAGCGCGCGACCCCAACAACCTGTTGCTGCAGAATGCGGACGGCACATTTTCAGAAGTGTCAGCCAAGGCGGGCGTCGCATCCATGTCGCGCTCGCGCGGTGCGGGCCTTGCAGATTTCGACCTAGATGGCCGACTGGATCTGGTCGTCGTCAACCGGGGCGCACCGATGGAGATCTACCGCAATGTCACGGCAGACGCCGGGAACTGGCTGTCGGTCGAGGTTCGCCAGGTTGGTGCCAACCGGAACGCCATTGGGTCTTGGATCGAAGTGCGCCACGCGAATGGAATGCTTGCCCGCGAAGTGACTGTCGGCGGCGGCCATGCCTCTGGTCAGGCGGGGCCGACCCACTTTGGTCTGGCAGGGTCCGAGACGGCGCGGGTCCGTGTCATCTGGCCCGACGGGCAGGCTGGTGCGTGGCAGGAAGTCGCTGCGAACACGCGGCTTTTGTTGGAGCGTGACCGCTAAGGCCTTCGCTTTAGAAATCTGGCGGCCGTCTCTCGACGGAACAAGGTAACGGGTGCTAAAGACGCCGCCTGTGACGACTGGCCTTGGCCAATCGCGCCAGATTGCTTGTAACCGGTCCTGTCCAAGGCACTTTAGGCTCATGAAGCACGACGCCGAGATGCTGTCCAAAGCCGCGCGCCTGTCCGTCGCCCCGATGATGGACTGGACGGATCGGCATTGCCGGTATTTTCACCGACTGATGTCGCGTGAGGCGTTGCTGTATACTGAAATGGTAACAGCGCCAGCGCTGGTGCGGGGCGGGGCGCGGCACCTTCTGGCGTTTGACGGGGCCGAACATCCGGTTGCCCTTCAATTGGGCGGGTCTGACCCGGTCGAGTTGGCCCAAGCGGCGGTCATGGGCGCGGACGAGGGCTACGACGAGATCAACCTGAATGTCGGGTGTCCGTCTGACCGCGTCCAGTCCGGCACCTTTGGCGCGGTCCTGATGCGCCAGCCCGATCTTGTGGCGGACTGCGTTACCGCCATGATTGCGGCTCAACCCGCCCCCGTGACGGTGAAGTGCAGGATCGGCGTTGACGAACAGGTCGCCGAAGAGGTTCTGCCGGATTTCCTGACCAAGATCCGCGACGCTGGCGTGGGCCGCGTGACAATCCACGCGCGAAAGGCTTGGCTGGAGGGTCTTTCGCCGAAAGAGAACCGCGATATCCCGCCTTTGGATTACGCATTGGTCCGGCAAATGAAGCAGGCCTTCCCGGACCTGCATATCTCGATCAACGGGGGTGTCGTTTCGCTCGATGAAGCCGCGCATCACCTCGCGGACGGGCTTGACGGTGTCATGATAGGCCGCGCGGCCTATCATTCCCCGTTCGATATTCTGGGCGACGCGGATCGTCGGATCTTTGGCAGTGCGCGTACGCCGCTGACCGCGCATGAGGTCGCCGAAGCGATGGTGCCTTATATCGAGGCCCATATTGCCGAAGGCGGACGCCTGCATTCCGTGACGCGGCACATGATGGGGCTGTTTGCCGGGCGGCCCGGCGCGCGGCTTTGGCGCCGGATCTTGTCCGAGAAGGGCACTGGCCAAGGGGCCGGGACCGACGTCTTGTTTGAAGCTTTAAGCCAGGTCCCAAAGGACATAGCGGCCTGAAGATGACTGGCGATCTGGCCCGTGATGGTTGGACTAGGATCGGGCCTGATCCGCAACTTCTGGCTTGGGCAACGGCTGCGCTGCCTTTTGCGGAAGCTGCCTTGGAAGATCCGTCCAAAGACCACTGGTATCGGTGTGAACGTACTTGGTTTGCAGGTGTCGACGCCTTGCCGAATGACGCGCACGGGCGGTTGGGCGCAGGGCCAGACCTGCCGTTTGATGTGCTACCGGGACTGTTGCCCGTTCCGCTGCATGAAGCGCAGATGAGTGCTGTTTTTCCCGGTTATCCCAAACCCTTGGAAGGTGAAAGCGAAGCAGCGGCCCGATATCGGCTGAAGCGTGACGCGGCCCATGTGGACGGCATCTTGCCAATCGGAGCGGACCGACGACGCTTCTTGAAAGAGCCGCATGCGTGGATCTTGGGGCTGCCACTTTCGACCTCTGATCCTGCCGCCAGCCCTTTGGTCGTCTGGGAGGGGTCGCATCGTTTGATGTCCGAGGGGTTTCGGACTGCCTTTAGCGGCCTGTCGCCAGAAGCGTGGGGGGATGTCGATTTGACTGAGATCTATCAGGCAACCCGGCGCGAAGCTTTTGATACCTGCATGCGGCGTACGGTGTCGGCCTTACCGGGCGAAGCTTTGCTTCTGGATGCGAAGGTCCTCCATGGCATCGCGCCTTGGGCGTCCGACCAAGAGACACCGCGCCTTATGGCTTACTTCCGCCCAGTGACCGATTATGCAAGCTGGCTGAAGCTGCTTCAGGACTGATCGGATCTCAGGCGCGCTGCGCGCCCGCCGCGGCGCACTTTCAGTTTGCTGGCGCGGCTTGGCAGCTCTTCCATGATTGCGCTGCGTTCCTCATCGCTCATCCGGCTCCAAAGCGTGATTTCATCCGCAGTGCGGTAGCACCCCGTGCAAAGCCGCGCTTCGGGGTGGATCATGCAGATCTTGATGCAGGGCGATTGGATCTCGCGCCGGGACCAGACTTGATCATTCATGAGCCGTTCTCCAGATGCGCCAACCGGTCCAGCGCGCCTTGCAAGATAAAGGATGCCGCAACGTGGTCGATAACCTCTGCGCGACGCTTTCGGGTCGTATCCGCCTCCAAGAGCGCACGTTCGGCGGCCACGGTAGACAGCCTTTCATCCCAGAAGGTCATGGGCAGATCGCTGAGGTTGGCGAAGTTCCGGGCGAACGCGCGGGTGGCCTGACAGCGGGGACCTTCGGTGCCGTCCATGTTCAGAGGCAGACCAAGCACAAGGCCAACAATGCCGCGCGCGGACAGGATCTTGCCAAGCGCTTCGGCGTCTTTGGTGAATTTCGTGCGTTTGATCGTCTCGAGCGGCGTTGCGACGTGGCGAAAGCTGTCTGTGACGGCGACGCCAATGGTCTTGGTGCCAAGATCGAGTCCGGCCAAGGCGCCGTGGCTTGGCAGGCCGGCTGCAAAGTCCTGAAGATCTGAGTGGATCATTCGCTTGCAGCCTCAAGCCCGGTTCGACGTAGAAGTTCCAACGAGCGTTCGTCGCCCGCAAAGACCTCGCGCGCTTCGCTCAGGATGGCCTCAGCGCGATCCGTTTGGCCCAGAACAGCCAGCGCGCGGATCAACCGGACCCAGTCCTCCGCCGGGCCGCCCTCGGTAGCCAAACGGTCGGAGAGGCCTTCGACCATGCCTTCGATCATGGCTGCACGTTCCTCCGGCGTCAGGTTTTCGGCGGCGGCGACGTCTTCGTCGGTTGGACCCGGGCGGGGCGGTGGCGGGGTATAGCGGACGCCTGCGGCATCGGCCAGATCGAAGATCTGCGCGCGGATTGGCGCGATCCAAGGCGCGGTGTCAGGCCCTTCTTCCAACAAGCCGCGCCAGATCCCGAAGGCAAGGTCGGGGCGTCCGGTCTGGGCAAAGAGAAGCCCGGCATAATACCGCGCGGCACCGTTGTTCGGGTCGATGGTAAAGATCCTGTCGAGGACGTCTTCGGCTTCGGGTGAGACGTAGCCGCCAGCCGCCAGAACGTGCAGATCCGCCAGCCTGACGAACTCGATCAGATCCGCGTCTTGTCCAAGAATGCGGACGACATTGGCCTGTGCTTCTTTCGCCGCGATGAAACGGCCTTGGCGTGCTTCGTGCTGGGCCAGAAGGCGGGCCCCCTGCAGATCATTTGGCCGGCTTTCGACCGCGATCCTGAGGCGTGCCAAGAGCGCTTCGAACTCGGCCTCTGCGCCGCCTGTCGGGGGCTGACCGACCTCGGCTTCTGCCGTGGCCTGCGAGGGGCGGTTTTCGCGCGCCGCGTCCGCCATGCTGATGCGTTCCGCCAATGGCACATCACCGTAGCCGGGAACGCCAATCCAGACATAAAGCGCCGTCGATCCGGCGACGACGAGGCCAAGGATCAAGGCCAAGCCAAGCGATTTTCCATGCCCGGACTGAACCGGGCCGTCGCTTTGGCTGCGCTTGTCGGCATCCAGCAGGCGACGGGCGACCTCGGTGCGGACGGCCTCGGCCTCCGCCTCGCTCAAGACGCCGCGTGCGAGGTCGCGGTCCACCTCCGCAAGCTGGTCTTTGTAGACCGCCATATCGGACAAGGCGCCGTCATGTTCCTGCGTCGGGCCCCGCGACGTGACGGCGCGCGCCATGATCCCGGCAACGGCCAGAACGATTGCGGCCGCCACGGCCCAAAAAAGGAGGTCTTGTCCCATGAGACGGACTTAATGCGCCTCGGCGGGAGACAAAAGTGAAATCCCCGTGTGTCCGGTCGCGGCACCATGTCGCTTATCCTGCCTATGGTGCCGCTTGCCGTCTTGTTCAGACCGGGGTTTTTTACGATCACCTGTAACAGAGACCCGCATGTTGCGGGCGTCGGCGCTTGGCGCAGGGGACAAGATGAAACGCTATTCCGCATTTGCAGTCGCAAAGGCTGCTTTCCGCGATCATCAGGACTGGGACCGGGCCTGGGCGAAGGCCCAACCCAAACGGCGATATGACGTGATCATCGTCGGCGCGGGCGGGCATGGTCTGGCCACGGCTTATTACCTTGGCAAGAACCATGGGATCACGAATGTTGCCGTGCTGGAAAAAGGGTGGCTCGGTGGCGGGAATACGGGCCGGAACACGACCATCATCCGGTCGAACTACCTTCAGGATCCTTCGGCCGCGATCTATGAAAAAGCGCGGAGCCTCTACGAGACGCTAAGCCAGGACCTGAACTACAACGTCATGTTCAGCCCGCGCGGTGTCATCATGCTGGCCCAGACGCACCACGAAGTGCGGGGCTATCTTCGAACGGCGCATGCCAACAAGCTGCAAGGGGTCGCGACCGAGTTCATCGGGCCCGAGCGTGTGAAAGAGTTGTGCCCGATCATTGAACTGCGTGGGCCGCGCTATCCGGTTCTGGGCGGCCTTTGGCAGCCGCGCGGTGGCACGGCACGGCACGATGCGGTTGCTTGGGGCTATGCGCGCGCGTGCTCTGACATGGGAATGGACATCATCCAGCAGTGCGAAGTCACCGGTGTCCGCACGGAAGGCGGAAAGGTGCAGGGCGTCACCACCACCAAGGGCGAGATCGATTGTGACAAGCTGGGCGTCGTCGTCGCCGGACATTCGGGCGTTCTGGCCGAGATGGCAGGCTTTCGTCTGCCTATCGAAAGC
>CAZMKY010000480.1:0-9125 GCA_964566835.1 uncultured Rhodobacterales bacterium | reverse complement strand
TGCTTCGGGATCAGGTTCCGGACGTGGCAGACGTCGGATAGTAGAACGTCTCGCTGACGATCTTGTCGTCCTTGACCTGATAGATGGCGACTTCCTTCATCTGGCTTCGTTCACCCGTGGCCTTTTCAGTCACGTCCATCTCAAAGATGACGGAGAAACTGTCGCCGTTGATCCAAGGGTCGCTGACGTCGCCGCCATGGACTTCAAAGCTTTCGTCCCACCAGACATGCTTGGCCTTGATGCCATCACGCCCAGTTGTCACACGGCCACCGGGGCCGTCGAACGCTTCAATTGATTGCGCATCTTCGGCGTAAAGAAGATCCAGATTCTCCATCGTCTGACCGGATCTGCATCCTGCCACCAGCCGATCTGCCACTTCTTGAATACTCATTGGCTTTCCTCCCAAATGTTCATGCAATGTTCTCATCATGGCATGAAAACCGATTTCTGTGAAGGGGCATCGCTCTGCCCCCTTTCCGCGCAAGGACTTTGACCGTATATCCCCGCCCATGTTGGACAGATCCTCAAACCAAGCGCCGCTGCCGCCGGAAATTGCGAGGCGCCGCACCTTTGCGATCATTTCGCACCCGGACGCCGGTAAAACGACGTTGACTGAAAAGTTCCTGCTTTACGGCGGTGCGATCCAGATGGCTGGCCAGGTGCGCGCCAAGGGCGAAGCCCGGCGCACGCGGTCAGACTTCATGCAGATGGAGAAGGATCGCGGCATTTCAGTCAGCGCGTCGGCCATGTCTTTCGACTATGCGAACTACCGGTTCAACCTTGTCGATACGCCGGGACACTCTGATTTCTCGGAAGACACCTATCGGACGCTGACGGCCGTGGATGCGGCGATCATGGTGATCGATGGCGCCAAGGGTGTGGAAAGCCAGACCCAGAAACTCTTCGAAGTGTGCCGTCTGCGCGACCTGCCCATTTTGTCTTTTTGCAACAAAATGGACCGCGAAAGCCGCGAAACTTTCGAGATTATTGATGAAATTCAAGAAAACCTCGCGATCGATGTGACACCGGCCTCGTGGCCCATCGGCATGGGCCGGGATTTCCTTGGGTCCTACGACATGTTGAATGATCGCCTGGAACTGATGGAGCGTTCAGACCGGAACAAGGTCGCGGAATCCATCAAGATCGAAGGTCTCGACGATCCGAAACTGGCCGAGCACATTCCACCTGATCTGCTGGAGCAGTTGCGCGAAGAGGTCGAAATGGCGCGAGAACTGCTGCCGCCCTTCGACCATCAGGCGTTCCTGGACGGCACGCTGACGCCAATCTGGTTCGGAAGCGCCATCAACTCTTTCGGCGTGAAGGAACTGATGGACGGGATTGGGAACTATGGCCCGGTCCCGCAGCCGCAATCGGCCGAACCGCGTCAGGTCAGCCCTGATGAAGACAAGGTCGCTGGTTTCGTGTTCAAGGTGCAGGCCAACATGGACCCCAAGCACCGCGACCGCGTGGCCTTTGTCCGGCTGGCTTCGGGGCATTTCCAACGCGGCATGAAGCTGACCCATGTCAGAACGAAGAAGCCCATGGCGATTTCTTCGCCAGTATTGTTCTTGGCCTCGGATCGCGAGCTTGCCGAGGAAGCATGGGCCGGAGACATCATCGGAATTCCGAACCACGGCCAGTTGCGGATCGGGGATACATTGACAGAAGGCGAAGCGCTGAAGGTCACGGGCATTCCGTCTTTTGCGCCGGAGCTTTTGCAGAACTGCCGCGCTGGCGATCCGATGAAGGCCAAGCACTTGGACAAGGCCTTGATGCAATTCGCCGAAGAAGGGGCGGCTAAGGTCTTTAAGCCGGTGCTTGGCTCTGGCTTCATCGTGGGGGTTGTCGGACAGCTGCAATTTGAAGTCCTAGCCAGCCGGATCGAGATGGAATACGGGCTTCCAGTCCGGTTCGAACCGTCACAGTTCACCTCGGCCCGCTGGGTCACCGGACCGAAAGAGAAAGTCGACGCCTTTGTCGCCGCGAACCGCGGCCACATCGCCGAGGACAATGACGGCGCAACGGTCTATTTGACGCGTCTTCAATGGGATATCGACCGGATCGAACGCGACCATCCGGACCTGACGCTGAGTGCGACAAAGGAAATGATGGTCTGATCCAAGCCGCCGGGGCGCTGCCCCGGACCCCGAAGTATTTCGGGCAGATTGATGGGTCAGACAGCCACGCGCACGGGAACCCTCTGTGCACCCGACAGTCGCGCCAGAACCGCTTCGCGACGTCGCGGGGGTGTACCGGCTTGTCGCGGAATGTCAGACCCCCAGCGTTCCACGTCGTGCAAGACCGGCGCCGGCGCGGCGAATGCCGTGCGAAGACCAAGGGGGGTTGGTGCGAACAAGATGTGGTCAACCGGGCAACCGGGACTGGGCAAGGCGTCAAGGATGCGACCGGCCGCCTTGGCGTCGATGGCATAGGCGCAGGATCCGACGAAGCGACCTTTCAGGCTGAAGACACCGGGCAACGGTGAAGGCTTCCCCCAAGGCCGTGTGCGGTTGCGTCCTTGTCCACCCCACGCTTCGAGCTTCAGGACATCGAGCGAAAGCTGGCGAAGGGTGTGGTGTGCGCGGTCCGCCACCCAGTCCTTGAAAGTTGCAGAAATGGTCGCATCGTCTTCCAGAATGATTGCCCCCGCGTGTCCTTTCGTCAGAACGTCGCGCCAGATCGCGTAGTGGCTGAGTGTGCAGCAGGCATCGCCCATCAGAGCGCCCCTGTCGCCGAAAGCGTTCAAGGTCGACTGCGGGTCCTCAACCCGGGCGTCCAGGGCAGGCCAACGCGTGTAGGAGGCATTCAAAGCCTCCAACTTTGCGCCAAGAACGGCCATCCGATCCGGGCGGCGATCAAGGTTCAGGACGTATATTGGCAGTTCCATGCCAAACAGTGCGAGAAATTTGCAGGGATCTGCAACAACGTTGCGTCTAATTGTCAGGGAACATTGACGCTTCCGCCACTTTGGCCTACCTCGCTTAGCTAATCGCGGTCGCTTGAAATCAAAGCGTGGTCATCCGGACCCCGGCCGCACAGACGCTCGGGCCGCGAATATGGTCCGTGAACTATGGACCAGAATGACAAAATTCGCTGACCTGGCGTTAAGCCCGAAGATTTTGAAGGCCGTTGAAGAGGCCGGATACGCGACCCCCACCCCCATTCAGGCGGGCGCTATTCCCGCTGCTTTGGAAGGACGCGATGTCCTTGGTATCGCGCAGACCGGTACGGGGAAGACGGCAAGCTTCACACTGCCTCTGATCAATGCACTGGCCCGCGGCCGGGCGCGTGCGCGGATGCCCCGATCCCTGGTGTTGTGCCCAACGCGCGAGCTTGCCGCGCAAGTGGCCGAGAACTTTGACACTTATGCCAAGCATGTGAAGCTGACCAAGGCACTGCTGATCGGCGGTGTCAGTTTCAAGGAACAGGACGAAGCGATCGACCGTGGCGTGGACGTCCTGATCGCGACGCCGGGCCGCTTGCTGGACCATTTCGAGCGTGGCAAGCTGATCCTGAACGATGTGCGCATCATGGTTGTCGACGAAGCGGACCGGATGCTGGACATGGGCTTCATCCCCGACATCGAGAAGATCTTCTCGCTTACGCCGTTCACCCGCCAGACGCTCTTCTTCTCAGCGACGATGGCGCCCGAGATTGAGCGCATTACCAATACGTTCCTGTCGAACCCGGAAAAGATCGAAGTGGCCCGCCAGGCCACCGCGTCAGAGACGATTGAACAGGAAGTGGTGCTGTTCAAAGGCTCCCGCCGGGATCGTGCTGCCAAGGAAAAGCGCAACCTGCTGCGCGCCCTGATCGATAAAGAGGGTGAACGCTGCACCAACGCGATCATCTTCTGCAACCGCAAGACCGATGTCGACATTGTCGCGAAGTCTTTGAAAAAGCACAATTATGATGCGGCCCCGATCCACGGCGATCTGGATCAATCGCAGCGGACACGCACATTGGATGCTTTCCGCGAAGGCACTCTGAAAATCCTCGTCGCTTCCGACGTTGCGGCACGCGGCCTTGATGTGCCGTCGGTCAGTCATGTCTTCAACTTCGATGTTCCAAGCCACGCGGAAGACTATGTGCACCGCATTGGCCGGACAGGACGCGCTGGCCGCGACGGCAAGGCTGTCATGATCTGCTCGACTGCTGATGAGAAAAACCTGGCCGATGTCGAGAGCCTGATTGCCAAGGAAATCCCGCGTGCAGAGAGCCCGCTGAAGGCCGAAGCCCCTGCAGCGGATGCCGCAACTGAGGAAGCGCCTAAACCGCGCCGCCGTTCGCGCAAGGCGAAGGATGAAACGCCCGAGACGAAAGTTGAAGAAACACCAGCTGTCGCCGAAGAAACACAAGCCGCACCGGCAAAGCCATTGGAAGAACCGCGGGAGCGTCGTGGCGGCCGGGGTCGTGGCAAAGGTGGGCAGCGCGACGACAATCGTGTCGTCGGCATGGGCGATCATCTGCCAAGCTTCATTGCCTTGAGTTTTGAAGAACGTAAGGCGGTCTAAAGGACCGCCGCTTCCACTACGTCAAAGCCGCGAGCACTTTGTCAAACGCGTCATAGTGCGAGAACGCGATGTCGTGAGGAATATCCTCCAGCGGCACGGTTCGGATGCCTTCCGAATAAAGGGCGAAGGGCACACCTGCCCGCTGGGCCGTTTCCGCATCAATCGGCGTGTCGCCGACATAGATGATGCGAGGCGCGCCAAGCTGTTCCATCAAGTGAACAAGCGGTGCGGGGTCTGGTTTGCGTTTCGGTAACGTGTCCCCAGCGACGACCACATCCAAAAGCCCATCGAGCCCGGCAGCCTTCAAAACAACGCCGGTCGGAACGCCGGGCTTATTGGTGCAAAGGCCGGTTTTGTGGCCTTTGGTGCGAAGGCTCTCAAGGGTGGCTTTGACACCGGGAAAGACCTCCACTTCGGTTGAGGTCTGGGCATAGTGCCCCATGAAGACCCGCAGAACATCGTCGAAATCGGCGATCTGCAGGTCCGTATCAGCGATCATTTTCTCGACGAAGACGCGTTCGCCCCAGCCTACGAAAGTGGCCACATGGGCAGGGGCAAGTGGGTCGTGCCTATAGTCCGCCAGCGTGCGTGACGCAGCCGCGTGAATGGACGACAGACTGTCTACCAGCGTGCCATCGAGATCAAAAATAATTGGAATCATAGCCTCTTAGCTCAACCGGCTGACGACGATCGTGACTTCTGGCTTCTTGCCGATCTCGTCGTTTGCGGTTTGGCGAACGATGCGCTTGATCTCTTTTTCCAATGTATCGTCGTTCGTCAGGGTCTTGCGGCCCGCACGTCCGACAAACTGGCTCAGATCTTCTTCCAGAACGTCGACCAGCGGCGCGCGAGAGGTTCCCGTCTCTGGCAGGCCCTTCAACTCAACCCACGGATCTCCTAGCGGCGCGTCGTCTTCATCAATGATCAGCGTAACGACCACATGGCCGTTCAGCGCCATTCGGATACGGTCGCGCACGATGCCGTCCAGAGCACCGATCTGAACGCTTCCGTCCAGATAGGTTCGGCCAGTTTCGACAAAACCGGCAACCTCGGGCGTCTCACCCGTCAAATCGACAATCGTCCCATTGGGCGCAAGGATGCCATTCAGTCCCCGCGCAGCGCCAAGCTTCACGTGCTCTCGCAAGTGGCGGTGTTCGCCATGCATCGGGATCAGGATCTTTGGCTTCGTGAGTTCGTGAATCTGTTCAAGGTCAGGCCGGTTGGCATGCCCGGAGACATGGTAGAGACCGTCATTGTCGTCCACGACGTCAACGCCCATTTCGGAATAAGCGTTCATGATGGAAATGACGCCCCGCTCATTCCCCGGAATTGTCTTGGACGAAAAGAGGAAGGTGTCGCCCTCTGCCATTTTCAGACCAAGATATTTGCCACGGCTCAGCTGAGCGGAGGCCGCGCGGCGTTCTCCTTGCGACCCCGTGACCAGCAGCATCAGGTTTTCGCGCGGGATATTCGCCGCATCCTCCGGACTGACGGTCTTTGGAAAGTTCGTGAGAACACCGGTTTCGACACCAGCTTCGATCATACGGCGCATCGCGCGGCCAAGAAGGCAGACAGAGCGTCCTGCCGCCTGCCCTGCCTCGGCCAGCGTCTTTACCCGCGCCACGTTGGAGGCAAATGTTGTCGCCACCACCATGCCCGGCTGATCTGCCACAAGCTTTGCGATCGCGGGACCGATGGTCGCTTCCGAGCGTCCGGGCTTCGGAGAAAAAACGTTGGTTGAATCGCAGACCAGCGCGTGAATGCCGTCGCCAACAACATCGCCCCAAAGCCCTGCGTCGAAGGGCTCCCCGACGCCGGGCGTCAGGTCCAGCTTGAAGTCCCCTGTGTGAATGACACGGCCCGCCGGGCTGTCGATCACAAGCGAAGAGCTTTCCGGGATCGAGTGACTGATCGGCAAGAACCCGATGGTGAAAGGCCCGGCAGTCATGGTTTGCGGCCATGCCGCGATGACTTTGACCATGTCGGGGTCGTGGCCCTGCTCCTCCAGCTTCCGCCGCGCGTGATGCGCGGTGAAATTCCGGGCATAGACCGGCGCCTTCAGGCGGCTCCAAAGGTGGCCAACGGCGCCGATATGATCTTCGTGGGCGTGAGTGATGAAAATGCCGTCCAACCGGTCGCGATTGTCTTCCAACCACTGGATGTCGGGAAAAATCAGATCAACGCCCGGGGTGCCGTCCATATCCGGGAAGGTCACGCCAAGATCGACGAGGATCAGCCGCTCCTGCCCTTCTGGTCCATAGCCGTAGACATAGGCGTTCATGCCAATTTCGCCGGCACCGCCCAGTGGCAGATAGATCAGACGATCAGAGCTCATGCGTTATCCTTGTTGAATTGGTGGATGACCGTCAGACCATGCATCGTCAGATCGTCCTCAATCGTGTCAAATAGAACGTCACCTTGGGAGAACAACGGTGCCAGACCTCCGGTTCCGATGATCCGCATCGGACGGTCGTACTCACCTTTGATCCGGTCGCAGATGCCGCGGACGAGGCCGACGTATCCCCAGAAAATCCCCGATTGCATGCAGGCAATCGTGTTGGTGCCGATCACGGCCTGAGGTTTGGTGACGTCAACATGTGGAAGCGCGGCGGCGGCCTCGTGCAGGGCCTGCAAGCTGAGGTTCACGCCCGGGGCAATGACCCCACCTTCGTAAGCACCGTCGGCGCCCACGACGTCAAACGTCGTTGCCGTGCCAAAGTCCACGACAACCAGATCGCCACCATGCCTGTCAAAAGCGCCGGCCGTATTGACCAAGCGGTCCGGCCCGACCGCCGTGCCAGCGTCCACGCGGGGGGCCGCGGGCAGCAGGCAATCCGGCTTGCCAACGACAAGCGGGCGGGTGTCGAAATAGCGGTCAGTGAAGACGCGCAGATTAAACACCACGCGCGGCACCGTGGACGAGATAATGACTTCGTCGATGTCCATCGGCAGGCCCTTGTGGGCCATCAGCGAAGAGAGCCAGACAAAGTATTGGTCCGCCGTTCGCTGATGCTCCGTCGTCGTACGGAATGTCGCCAGAAACTTCGTTCCATCCCAAAGCGCGAAGACGGTGTTGGTGTTCCCGCAGTCGATACAAAGCAGCATGTCAGGCCCTTTCCCAAACACTTTGGTGCATCAGAAATGCACCTCGGCCGCGGCGATACGGCGTTCGCCGGCCTTGGTCTCCAGCACAAGCTGGCCCGCCTCGTCCACATCACGAAAGATGCCGGTGATGTCTTCCCGTCCCGTCCTGGCGGTTATGACTTCGCCCAGCCGCGCGGCCTGCCTCAGCCAGCTTTCCCGGATGGGGCCAAAGCCCATTTCGTCGAACAACCGTTCTTGCGTGGCCATGTTCGACGCAAGGACGGACAGCATATCCTCAAGATCGGGAACGCGGCCATTCTCACTGGCGAGGCTGACGGGCGGAAATGCTGCGCCCGGCACGTCCGGCACCCGTCGAAGATTGACGCCAAATCCAATGGCCAGCCAGTCGATCGCACCAGCGGTTCCCATGCTTTCCAGAAGGATGCCAGCGACCTTGCCTTCATTCAGCAGAACGTCATTCGGCCACTTCAGCGAAAGACGTGTTCTATCAGTGTACATGGCCAAGGTTTCAAACAGCGCGTTCGCCGCTGAAAAAGAGCGGAGCGCGGCAGACGCCGGGTTGCCTCCGGGCTTCAGCACAAAAGTCGCTGCGAAATTCCCGCGCGGATGCTGCCATGGCTTGCCGCGCCGCCCTCTCGGTCCAGTCTGGTCCGCGGCCAGGATCCAGGTCGGACGGTCCAGCGTCGGCGCGCGGCGGGCAGCCTCGTTCATCGTGCTGTCGACCTGGCTCAGGACGACCCGGCCGGTGCCACCCGGCCATGGCAGAAGACTATCAGTTGACAAGCGTGGCCGCCGCAGCTTCGGCCCAGCCTTCGACACCGAAGAGGTTGATCACACCAGCCACCATCATGACGGCCGACACCATCGCAAAGCCCCAAAGGAGTTTGGATTTGCCCGCATCCACGCCGCTTTCGTCTTCGCCGAAATACATCAGGTAGATGATGCGCAGGTAATAGAAGGCCGCGATGACAGACGCGATCACGCCCATGACCGCCAGCCAGCCAAGACCGGCATCCACCGCCGCCAGAAGAACGTAATATTTGCCAAAGAACCCGACCAGTGGCGGCACGCCCGCCAGACTGAAGAGCAGGATCATCAGGAACATTGCGCGCATTGGGTCGGTCTTCGAATACATGCTGAGCGCACGGATATCGAGAACCGGGGTGCCGTCACGCTCCATCCCGAGGATGATCGCGAACGTACCGATATTCATGACGATGTAGATCGTCATGTAGACCAGCATGCCCTGCACGCCGAACGCCGTGCCAGCAGCGAGGCCCATGAGCGCAAAGCCCATATGCGCGATGGAGGAATATGCCATGAGCCGCTTGATGTCGCGCTGGCCGATGGCGGCGATGGCGCCCACGAACATCGAGACGACGGAGAGGAAGGCGATGATCTGCTGCCAGTCGCCCACCACGCCGCCGAAGGCATCGTGCACCACGCGGGCGAAGAGGCCCATGGCCGCCATCTTGGGCGCTGTCGCAAAGAAGGCGGTGATCGGCG
>CAZMKY010000479.1:0-3262 GCA_964566835.1 uncultured Rhodobacterales bacterium | reverse complement strand
GCACCTACGTTTGAAATTGGTTACTTCGCGTACTTCGGAGCGGCGCGATCCCAAAATTCAGCTGTTGTCACTCTCGCCATGATCTCTGTGTCCTATGATGAATACGGGCACAGTAGACAAACATTATCTTTTCGCGAATTGCCGAAATGCGTACTTTGGGTATACGAAAATGTATGAACTGGCAGACCGTTTCATTCGACTGGAACCAAGTCCGCGGCTTTCTCGCCACCGCGGAGGAGGGCTCGCTTTCAGCGGCAGCCCGGGCGCTGGGGCTGACACAGCCGACCTTGGGGCGGCAAGTCGCAGCCCTTGAAGAGGCCCTTGATGTCACGCTTTTCGAACGCGGCCCAAGAGGTCTTATTTTGACGCCGACCGGGCAAGACCTGTTGGAGCACGTGCGCGAGATGGCAGAAGCGGCCTCGCGCGTTTCGCTCGCCGCGTCAGGCCGTGCCGAAAGCATCGAAGGCAAGGTGAAAGTGTCCGCCTCCGAGATGCTGTCGGCGTGGATCTTGCCGACGATTCTGGCCAAGCTGCGTGTGTCTTACCCCGGCATCGAAGTCGAGGTCGTTTCAACGAATGAGTTAAGCGATCTGCGCCACCGCGAGGCGGATATCGCTGTCAGGAATACGGTCCCGGAAGATCCGGACATGATCGCCAAGCGCCTTCGCGATTCCGAAGCAGGCGTCTTTGGGGCCACCAGTCTGCTCGATACTTTGCCGCCCATCCGCACCCTTGCAGATCTGGCAGATGTGCCGTTCATCGGGTTTGGTGATGCTCCGGAGTTTCTGCCGGCCCTGCAATCGCGCGGCATTCCGGTCACGGCACGGAACATCGTCTCTGGCTCTCGTAGTCACATCGTGCACTGGTCCCTTGTCGAGGCAGGCATTGGACTTGGCATGAATTCGGCCGAGTTTGCCGCGACGCGCCCAGGTATCCAGCGGGTATTACCTGAATTGGCCAAATTTTCGTTCCCAATCTATCTGGTTGCGCCACGTGAATTGAACAGCAGCAGACGCGTTCGCATCGTCTTCGATGCGCTCTCGGACGGCTTGGCGCGGCCCGTAACCTGACAACCTCGAAAACCATGTGCTCATCTGTCCAAATCCGCTTGACGGGGGCCAGCACCAGTCCTAGAACGCGCGTCACGCCTTGGGGTTTCTCAGGGCGGGCAGCAAGCGGTTGTAGCTCAGTTGGTTAGAGTACCGGCCTGTCACGCCGGGGGTCGCGGGTTCGAGCCCCGTCAACCGCGCCACTTTTCCTTGAAAGACATCTTGGTCTGCGCTTGGTTGTCGCCATGCAGCGATTTACGACTTCAGACGGCGTTTCAATAGCCTACGACAGTGTCGGCAGTGGGCCGGCTGTGCTTTGTTTGCACGGTTTCCCGCAGACACGTGCCCTTTGGCAGGAAGTGGCCAAGGGCATGTCGCTTGATTTCACGATCATCATGCCTGATTTGCGAGGCTATGGTGCGTCGTCCAAGCCGGAAGGGACAGAAAAATACACGTTCCGGCGCATGGCCAACGACATGGCGGAACTGATGCAGTCACTTGCCCACACGACCTATGGGGTCGTCGGTCACGATCGCGGCGGCCGTGTTGCGTATCGCCTTGCGTTGGATCATGCAATACGTGTGAGACGGTTGGCGCTGCTCGACATCATACCCACGGATCGTCTGGTTGAGAGCTTCGATTTTCCGGCGTCCAAGGCCTATTTCCATTGGAGTTTTCTCGCGCAGCCCGCCCCCTTGCCAGAGCGTATGATCGCCGCTGACCCGGATCTTTTCTTTGAAGCCTGTCTTCTGGGTTGGGGCGGGGCCAAGACAGAGGAGTTCCGCCACCTTGACGCCTACCGCGCGGCATGGCGGGACGCGGACACCATCAGGGGAATGGTGGAAGATTACCGCGCGGCTGTAACGCTGGATCTGGAAGACGATGCCGCAGATGCGGGTCGTGTATTTGAGGCCCCAACCTTGGTGCTTTACGGTGAAAGCGGTGTGATGGCGCGATTGTACGATGTTCCATCAGAGTGGGCGGGGCGGCTTTCGGACATGGCGTCAGATGCGGTGCCCGGTGGGCATTTCTTTGTCGATCAGTCACCGGAAGCGACCGAGACGCGTTTGGTCGAATTCTTTCGTCCGATGCTTAAATGAAATGCGATTGTGACACGAAGACGCGCAAGTCATGTGTCGCTTTCAGGTGGCGCTAGACTTATACCCGGTTTCGGTTTAGGTGCGCGGCGACAGGGCTGTTAGCGGTAACGAAATCGGAGTGCCCTGACTTGACGTTATTGGCCGCGCGCGGCCCACGGAGGTGAGCATGGTTTCTCGCGTCATCCCGGTCGAGACATTCGACCTTGTCATTTTTGGCGGCACCGGCGATCTGGCCCGCCGCAAGATCTACCCCGGCCTGTTCCAGCGCTTTCGCGATGGTCAAATGCCCGAGGACGCTCGCATTTTTGGTGCGGCGCGGTCAGATCTGTCCGACGAAAGTTTTCGGGCCGAAGTCAAAGCCGCATTGGAAGAATTCGTGGCTAAGGATCAGCTCGACCCGAAAGAAGTCGATGCGTACCTTGAGCGCGTGCACTACGTCACCGTTGATGCCATGGGCACTGGCGGCTGGAAGCTTCTGAAAAAGCGGCTTCGCCCGGAGGTCGTCCACGCGTTCTATTTCTCGGTCGCGCCCAGCCTGTTTGGCGCGCTTGCGGAACGTTTGCACGAGTACGAGATCGCAAACGACAAGGCTCGGATCGTGGTAGAAAAGCCTTTTGGACGCGATCTGGCCGGTGCACAGGAGCTGAACCAGACGCTTCGCGACCATTTCGACGAAAGCCAGATCTACCGGATCGATCACTATCTGGGGAAAGAAACCGTTCAGAACTTGATGGCGGTCCGGTTCGGCAACGTTCTGTTTGAACCGCTTTGGAACAGCCAGTTCGTGGACCACGTACAGATTACGGTGGCCGAAACCGTCGGCGTAAACGGACGTGGCGACTACTACGACAAATCCGGCGCAATGCGGGATATGGTGCAAAACCACCTGATGCAGCTATTGTGCTTGATCGCGATGGAACCACCGTCGCGCTTTGATCCAGATGCCGTGCGCGATGAGAAGCTGAAGGTTATCAGGGCTTTGGAGCCGGTTCCTCAATCTGATATCGTGCGTGGTCAATATGTCTCTGAAGAAGATGGTGAAAGCTATCTCGATCAGATCAAGGACAAGCAAAGCACGACAGAAGCCTTCCTGGCCATGAAGGTTGCCGTGTC
>CAZMKY010000478.1:0-5991 GCA_964566835.1 uncultured Rhodobacterales bacterium | reverse complement strand
GGACGACGATGCGCGTCCTGCCGATGGCGCCATAGAGGCGTTTCGGCGATTGGATCTGGCCGGTTGGGACGCGATCGCATCTGCGGTTTACTATCCCGGCGGGGCGATCTGCGAAATGAACCGCCCATCGCGAAATCCATTCTGGTCGCTCCGCGCCTTCAAAGGCGCGATCTTCAAGGGTCGGAAAGGCTTTCATGTGGATGATGTTGCCTTCCAAGCAGGGCAGATCACCGAAATCGACGTTGGCTCCTTCGTTGGATACTTTGTCTCGCGCGAGGCCGTGCGGCGGGCCGGACTGCCGGACGGACGGCTTTTTATCTATGGCGACGATGTTCTCTATTCGCTGTCCATCCGACGCGCCGGCGCACGCATTGGCTTTGCGTCCGATGTGGCGTTCGAGCATGACTGCGGGACACGGGCAACGCATGACGGCAAGCGCGTGCAGCCGCTTTGGAAGGCGTATTACCTGATCCGGAACAAGATCATCGTCTATCGCAACGTGGCGGGACCGTTCTTCTGGCTGCTTCTTCCCGGCCTTCTGGCCAGTTGGCACTTGAAGGCCAAGAACTACGGAAGCGATGCCGACGGTTTCAAAAGGCTGCGGCAGGCCGCCATTCGCGATGGCCTGGCCAGGGACTACAGCCGGGCGCATGACGACGTAGTGCGGCTCAGCAAGCGCACAGCGTAAATTCAATCTGAGAGCATCGGGATGCTTTGCGCGCCCGACAACCGGGCGCGCTGCAGCCGTCCTTAGACCGGATCGATCGACGTGATGTCTGCCAGGTCGGACAGGCTGGCGATAGTACCTTCCAGCGTCAGCACATCGCCGCCACCGAAGTCGAGCGTAACGACACCGTCCACAAGGCTGCCGAATTCATCCATGACATCCGACGCGGAGTTGATGGTGCCGGGTGCAAGCTCGGACCAAAGCGCGGAATCGAGATGCAGTTGGTCAAAGCCAGTGTCAAAGTCGGACACCGTGTCGGCTTCGTCGCCATCGTTGAACTCGAAGACGTCGAGGCCGTCGCCCAGCATCACGATATCCGCACCTGTGCCACCATTGATGGTGTCGTTACCGACATTGCCCATGATGCTGTCATCGCCGCCGCCACCAAGCATGGTGTCGTCGTCCTGTGCGCCGAACATCGTGTCATTGCCCGAGCCGCCGAACATCGTGTCGTTCCCGGAGCCGCCGTAGACCAAATCATCGTCAGCGCCGGCAAAGACGAGGTCGTCGTCGAAGGACGCGTACATGGTGTCGTTGCCAGCACCACCGGTCAGCGTGTCTTCACCGAAGAAGCCTGCAATGTCATCGTTGCCGTCGTCGCCGAAAAGCGAGTCGTTGCCGCGACCACCCCAGACGAAGTCATCATTGCCCTGGCCACGGATCGTGTCGTTGCCGTCCACGCCATAAATCGTGTCATTGCCGAAGCCGCCCTCGGCGCTGTCATCGCCACCCAAAAGGCCGATTTCGTCACCCCCGCCATCACCAAAGGCCACGTCATTGCCTTCGCCAGTAAACAGTCGGTCACGGCCAAGGCCACCGATCAGAAGGTCGTCGCCACCATAGCTGAAGACAAGCTCGTCAAATTCGCTGCCGTTGAAGGTGTCGTTGCCTTCACCGAGGTAAAACTGTTCGCCACCTTCGCCGCCATCCACCACAATCACGCTGTCGCCCAAGAAGCGGAACACCTCGACATTGTCGAAGATGTCGGCGTCGTCACCCGATGCGTCCTGGTTAGTGGTGATCGTGCCGGCATCGATATCGACCGTGACGATCAGGCCTTCACTGTCATACGCACGCAGATCGCCTTCGATCGTATCCTGATCGGCCCCACCAAAAACGGTGTCCGCACCTTCGACGATGTCCTCGAGATAGACGCGGTCGAAACCGGAACCGGCATAGATCAAGTCATCGCCGAGGCCGTCATAGATGCGGTCCTGACCAGATCCTGCGAAGATGGTGTCGTTGCCTTCACCACCTCGGATCGTGTCGTTGTCATTATTACCGCTCAGCTGATCGTCCCCGATATTGCCGCGGATCGAGTCATTGCCGTCGCCGCCGCTGATCGTGTCGCCGCCGCCAGCGCCGTCCGCGTAATCATCGCCCACGCCAAGGTTGATCGTGTTTGCAAATTCGTCACCAACTTCGACATCCGTGTCAGGACTGTCGTCTGTGCTGATGAAGAATTCGTTACTGGGCGCCACACCGCCGTCGCCGGTCAGCTGGAAGAACGTGCTTTCGGTGAAATAGTCGATGACGTCCTGATCGCTGTTGAACGTCGGTGTGCCGTCGCCGTCCGAGATGATGAAGGCGTATGTCAGAACGTTGTCAGGATCGGTGGCGTCGCGCAGACGGATCACACGGTCGATGCCGGTTGATTCAATGCGAACATCGATTTGAACGGTGAAATTCGGGTTATCCTCCGGAAAGGTTTCGTTCAGGTCGAAGCCATTCAGGAAGAGCGACAGGAAGTTGTTGGTGATGTCGAACTCATCGAACTCATCGGTTTCGTAGATGAACGGCGGGTCGCCATCTTCGAGCGTGAAGACGAGATCCTGCTGTTCCTCGACCGAGATGATGTTGCCATCGGCATCTTCAATAAGGAGATAGCCGTAGTTGAATGCGTACGTCGTCGCCATGATCCACCCAATTCGTTACTCGAGACGCGAAACGCGCCAACCCAAACATGCGCCCGAAACCGGTCGCTCTGACGTTAGGGTTTACTTCATAAAGGGGTCGGGTCCAGCCGAAACTGGTAAACTATTGGTTTTCCCCAACTGTTCGCGAGATCAGTGCGCGCTGTCTTGCCATACAGTCTCTTAATTCGAAACGATCAAGAATCGTCTGTCGCGCAGCGGCGCGGAGATCGTCAAAGGATTCGCGTCTTTCCAGCGTCTCAGCGACTTTGGCGGCCAGCGCCTTTGTGTCAAAGAAATCGGTCAGAAGACCGTTTTCCCCGTCGCGAATGACCTCTTCGACCGGGGCGGTGCGGGACCCGATGACAAGGCAGCCGGCGGCCATCGCCTCCATCATCGACCATGACAGAACAAAGGGATAGGTCAGGTAGACGTGGGCGGAGGAGATCTGAAGCAGCTTCAGATATTCGCCATACGGCACACGCCCGGTGAAATGGACACGGTCCGGCAACGGGCCGATTTCGGCCAACAATGTCTCGCGCCAAGTCTTTCCGTCCGGCGCACGCGACCCGTAGGACACTTCATCGCCACCCATCACGACGACCCGTGCCTCAGGTCTTGCCTCAAGAATGGCAGGCAAGGCCCTCATAAAGCTGTGAAATCCGCGATAAGGCTCCAGATTGCGTGAGACGTAAGTCAGCACTTCGTCCCTGCGCGTCAGCGTCGGTCCGTCTGGCACCTGAAAGCTGGCCTCTGGATTCGGCTGGATCCGGTCGCAATCGATGCCGTCATGGATCACGTCGATCTTGGGCTGATAGACAGCTGGAAACTGGCGGCGTTGCCACTCTGTCGGGCTGTAGGCGACATCGGCAGCCTCGATCGCAAGAAGGTGCACGCCAGCACGCGCGCGCGCCCTGAGGATGCTGTCCGGGCCGGTGGCGAACTCCGGATCAAAGCCCACATCACTGCCTTGTCCGCGATAGTAGAATTCCGAATAGGAGATCAGCGGCGTATCGGGCCAGACGTCTTTCAGAAACAGCGTCTCACCCCAGCCGGGATTACCGATCATGACATCAGGGATGAAGCCCTTTTCCTTCAACGCGAAACCCACGCGGGCCACGGCCTGACCGTTCAGGATATTGCGCTCGGATCCGGCCAGATACGGATGGATCTTGGGAGTCACATCGCGGTGCGGCTCATACTCGACCTTGCGCACACCTTCTGGCGTCGGCTTGCCCTTCTGGGTGACGAAGACGACCATATGGCCTTCGGCCGCCAAAGTCGGTGCAAGATGCTTGAACTGCCCGGGGCAATTCTGGTGCACAAACAGGACCTTCACGCGACCTCTTCATCCCCTTCCCGTCCCACGGACAGAGCGCCCGGGTGCGGATCATAAGTGGCGATCCCACGAGGACTCGAACCCCGAACCTGCTGATTAGAAGTCAGCTGCTCTATCCAGTTGAGCTATGGGACCGCTGCATCCGGGTTTTGGCGGAGGGGACGCCGCTTGGCAAGCGCGACCTTGCAGTTGTCCCGTTGCCTATATATCCGTTGAACGGCGTTCAGGGAGGGAAGCCATGGCTCGCAATACAGCCGAAGTGCGCGCCAAGTTGCGCGAGACGCTGACAGAGATTGCGGAACGCGAAATGGCGAAAGGTGGCATCGCGGCCTTGAAGGCGCGCGCGTTGGCCGCCGAGGCAGGTTGCGCCGTCGGCGCGATCTATAACGTCTTCGATGACATGACCGGTCTTGTTCTTGCCGTGAACCTGCGCACCTTTGGCCGACTGGGCGAAGCCGTGCGCAAGGATGTCGCCAACAAGGCCGATGCGACGCCGACCGATCGTCTCGTCACGATGGGCACATCCTATCTGGCCTTCGCAGCAGAGAACCCGAGACTGTGGCGGGCCCTCTTCGATGTCGAGATGCGCGCCGACGAAGACGTGCCCGCTTGGTATCTGCAGGAACTTGGCAACTTGTTCGGCATCATCGCCGGACCTTTGGCAGAGCTATATCCGAACCGCCCCCCGGAAGAGATCGACCTTCTGGTGCGCACGCTGTTCTCTTCCGTGCATGGCATCGTCCTACTTGGATTGGAGAAGCGGATTTCAGGTGTGCCGCAGGAACGGGTTGAAGCCATGATCTCTACCCTGCTTCGTAACGCTACGTCACAAGCCCCCAATTTCTGAACATCGTTCAAATTCGTACTTGAACAGCGTTCACGAATAAGTATGGTCACTTCATGAACAGCGTTCAAGAAACGCATCATGGAGTGAAAAAGATGTTCGCAACTTTGAAGACTTTGCTGGATGGCACATCGGCCCGCGCAGAAGAGCGTGTGAAAGACGTCTATGCAGTTGAATTGATTAACCAGAAAATCCGCGAGGCCGAAGCCACCCTCGCTGCCGCCAAGGGCACATTGGCCAGCCTCATTCAACGCCAGCGCAGCGAAGCACGCTTGCTGGAAACGCTGGACACCCGGCTCAAGACGCTGACCGAACGGGCAACCGAAGCGCTGGCGGCCGGGCGCGAAGACCTTGCCACGGACGCCGCACAAGCGATTGCCGACATGGAAAACGAGCGCGAAGTCCGGCAGCAGACACTGGACCGGCTGGACCGACGCATCACCCAGCTCAAGGCGTCGATTGATGCCGGGCACAGGCGCATCGTCGATCTTCGCCAAGGCGCCATCACAGCCCGCGCCATCAAGCGTGAACAGGCCATGCAATCCCGCATGAACCGGACGATTGCGGGCACGTCGGCGGCAGACGAGGCCGAAGCGCTGATTGCACGCGTCACGGAAGGCGATGACCCGTTTGAGCAATCCGAGATCCTGCGCGAAATCGACCGCGATCTCACCCACACCGACATGGCCGACCGCCTTGCTGACGCGGGCTTTGGCACATCGTCCAGATCATCGGCCGCCAGCGTTCTGGCGCGCCTCAAGACCGACACGTGAACAAGACTCGAAATCTGAAAACTGAAACCTGAAATCTCAAAAAAGGACTGAAACCATGGAAAACCAAAACGACAACACGCTGATCATCAACTTCAACCTTCTGGGCGTCGTCGCGGCCTATGTGTTGCTGGCCATCTCTCTCTGGATCACGGACATCCCCCTGTCGGCCAAGGGTTACTGGGGCATCGCGATCCTGCTTCTGACGCTGTCTCTGGTGAACTTCGTCAAGTATCGCTTTGACGACCGCCTGCGTCAGGACCGCTTGCAGCGACTGGAAGATGCCAAGAACGACAAGCTTCTTGAGGACTACGTCTCGGACAAAGGCTAAGCGGCCACTGCATCGTCCAAACGGAAAGGGGGCCTTCTGGCCCCTTTTCTTCGTGAAAGCAGCCCGG
>CAZMKY010000477.1:0-1600 GCA_964566835.1 uncultured Rhodobacterales bacterium | reverse complement strand
GGCTGGATGTGACGTTGCCGTCGCGTCCTGGGCGCCAAGGCTCCATCCATCCGGTGAGCCAGGTGACGGAAGAAGTGACCGCCATTCTGGCCGACATGGGCTTTGCAGTCGCAGAAGGACCGCAGGTTGAAACCGACTGGTACAACTTCGACGCACTGAACATCCCGGATCACCACCCCGCCCGTGGTGAAATGGACACCTTCTACATGAGCGTTCCGGAAGGGGCGAACCGTCCGCCGCATGTGCTTCGCACGCACACCTCGCCAGTTCAGATCCGGTCCATGCTGGATCAGGGCGCGCCCATTCGCATCATCGCGCCGGGGCGTGTCTATCGCGCTGACTACGACCAGACGCACACGCCGATGTTCCATCAGGTCGAAGGTCTTGCCATTGATCGTGATATCTCCATGGCCAACCTGAAATGGGTGCTGGAGGAATTCTTCTCGGCCTTCTTCGGGACGTCCGTCAAAACCCGTTTCCGCGCATCGCATTTCCCCTTCACCGAACCTTCGGCGGAAGTCGATATTCAGTGTTCTTGGGAAGATGGACAGGTGCGTGTGGGCGAAGGCGACGGCTGGCTGGAAGTTCTGGGCAGCGGCATGGTGCACCCTAAAGTGCTGCAAGCGGCCAATGTCGACCCGGCCGAGTGGCAGGGCTTTGCCTTCGGCATGGGGATCGACCGGATGGCGATGCTGAAATACGGCATCCCCGATTTGCGGGCCTTCTTCGACAGCGATCTGCGCTGGCTGCGCCACTACGGCTTCAGCGCGCTTCAAGTTCCGACTTTGCATGGGGGCCTGTGATCCATGAAATTCACACTGTCCTGGCTGAAAGAGCATCTGGATACCGACGCCTCTGTTGAGGATATCGCGGAAGCACTGACCGACCTCGGGCTCGAGGTCGAAGAGGTTGTGAACCCGGCAGAGAAACTTCGTCCGTTCACCATCGGCAAAGTGCTGAAGGCAGAAAAGCACCCTGACGCAGACCGTTTGCGCGTTTGTGAGGTAGAGACCGACGAAGGCTTGAAGCAGATCATCTGCGGCGCCCCGAATGCGCGCGAAGGCATCACCGTCGTCGTGGCCAAGCCAGGCGTTTATGTGCCCGGCATCGACACGACGATTGCGGTTGGCAAGATCCGTGGCATCGAAAGCCACGGCATGATGGCCTCCGAGCGCGAGATGGAGCTTTCGGACGAACATGACGGCATTATCGAACTGCCGTCGGGCGAGGTTGGCGAAAGTTTTGCCGATTGGCTTGCGGCCAACAAACCGGACGCTGTCGATCCGATGATCGAAATTGGGATCACACCTAATCGGCCCGACGCTTTGGGGGTCGAAGGTATTGCGCGTGATCTGGCGGCGCGGGGGATCGGAACCAAGAAAGACCGGCGTGCCCAATCCGTTCCGGGAAGCTTCCCGTCACCCATCGGCGTTTCAATCGACGAAGACACGCTGGATGGCTGTCCCCTGTTCACTGGTCGGGTCATTCGCGGCGTTAAGAACGGGCCCAGCCCGGCTTGGCTTCAGGCGCGCCTGAAGGCCATCGGTCTGCGCCCGATTTCGACGCTTGTCGATATCACCAACTTCTTCACCTTTGACCG
>CAZMKY010000476.1:0-6283 GCA_964566835.1 uncultured Rhodobacterales bacterium | reverse complement strand
GCCGAGAAGTTCTACAAAGAAGCCGGTCTTCTGGACTAAGCCGGTCGAGGGACAGGCAGGTATGACCCTGCCTGTCCAACCCAAACCTTCAAACCAGTGGAGCGCGAAGTTGGCGATTGTTGCTGGCGGAACGAACATTTGCGGCCTGTCGATCGGTGTCCTTTCGCTTGAGAGCCACTTCCCCAAGCCGCCGGGGCACATCAAGAACCCCTCCAGCCTGCCCTTCACAACCACTTACGAGATCCTAGAGGGGCTCACGGTGCCACTTCTCTTGAATAGTCCTTCGCCAGAAATGATCGAGCCGCTGATCGCCGCGGCCGTTCGCTTGGAGAAGGCGGGGGTCAAGGCAATCACGGGGTCTTGTGGCTTTTTGGCGCTGTTTCAGAATGAGATCGCAGAGGCCGTCGATGTGCCTGTCTTCGTCTCTTCCCTGCTGCAGGCGGACCTGATTCATCGCATGACCGGAAAACCGGTTGGTGTTCTGACAGCCTCGGCAGATTTGCTGAGCCCGCAGCATCTTGCAGCCGTTGGCGCGGACAGAGTGCCGTTGTTCATTGAGGGCATGAACAATGGCCCCGAGTTCACGGAAGTGATCCTGCGCAACGATCGCAATGACATGGATTTGGCCAAGATCGAGGCCGAGCTACTGGAAGCTGGCGAGCGGCTGGTCGCAAAGGCCCCGGATATCGGGGCAATCCTGCTGGAATGCACCGATTTGCCACCCTACGCGCATTCTCTGCAATCGCGGTTGGGCAAGCCAGTCTTCGACATCATAACCCTCGCAGCGATGCTAGACAGCGCGGTCCTAAGGAAGCCGTTTAGCGGCTTCATTCACTAGACAACGGCCAGAGGTGCACTTCGCATGAGCAATCCGGAACATTCTGAAGAAGATATTCGCGAGCTTTCCGAAGCTGAACTGGCGGCGATCGAAGAAAAGTACGACGAAGGTGCCGCGACGCGGTCTGTTACGCCAGCTTTCGGCAAATTCCTGCGCTACATCGCACTGACATTTGCAGTCTATCACTACCTGACTGCCGGGTTCGCCTTGCCGCCGGATTATTGGCACATGGGTTGGCACCTGTCCGGCCTCTTCATCCTGATTTATTCCTTCTATCCACTGATCAAGACCACGACGTCGTTTGACTTGAATACGGGCGCACTGCGCCTGGGAGGCGTGCCCTATCTGGATGTCATTCTGATGGTTCTGGGCGTGGCCTCGGCGCTTTATCTTGGCTTTGCTTGGCGCGGGATCGAATGGTTGGGCGTCGAAGAGATGACGTTCCGCATGGGCAACCCGAATGGATGGGACATGCTTTTCGGGTGTATCCTGATTGTCCTCGTCCTGGATATCGCGCGACGCACGCTTGGCTGGATCCTGCCGTTGATCATTTGCGTCTTTATCTCTTACGCACTTTTCGGCCCTTACTTTCCAGGGCTGCTTCAGCACCCCGGCGTAAAGTTCAACACGTTCGTCTCATCCATGTATTTCCCGCAGGAAGGCATCTTCGGTGTCACGCTGTGGGTCGTCTCGACGATTGTCTTTCACTTCGTGCTCTTTGGCGTCATCGCCCAACGCACCGGGTTGGGGCAACTTTTCATCGACAACGCCACGATTCTTGCTGGCCGATACACCGGCGGCCCTGCCAAGGTTTCGGTCGTGAGCTCTGCCTTCTTCGGGACCATTTCGGGATCGTCGGTTGCAAACACCGTGTCCACGGGTGCTTTGACCATTCCGAACATGAAGCGGCTTGGCTATCCGGGTCATTTTGCCGGAGGTGTGGAAGCTGCTGCGTCGGCAGGTGGGCAGATCACGCCACCAATCATGGGGGCAGCCGCCTTCATCATGGCCGAGTTTCTGGAGGTTCCCTACACAACCATCGTCATTGCCGCGATCTTCCCGGCCTTGCTGCACTATGTCGGCGTCTTTGCCGTGGTCCATTTGATGGCACGTCGCCTTGGACTGAAGGGGCTATCCAAAGACGCCCTGCCCCACCTCCGTTCGGTTTGGAGCGACGGCTGGGCAAATATCGTCCCGCTTGTCGGTCTGCTGGTGGTGCTTTTCTCAGGCTACACGCCCTACATGTCCGCCTTCTGCGGCATCTCGTTAGCCCTGATCGCCGGAATGAGCCGCATGACGCAACCCCTGACGCTGGCCTATGCGGGGGCTTTCATAAGCTTCGTTGTTTGGAAGTATCTTGGCGGTGGGTTCGACATGTCGATGTCGGCCATCCTGATCGCAGGCGCCGTTCTGGCCACGTTCAATCCACAACGTCGGACGACTTTGGGAGAAATGGCAGACACGCTTGAGACAGGCGTAAAGTATGCACTGGCTGTTGGTGCGGCATCGGCCGCTGTCGGCATCGTCATTGGTGTCATCAACACAACCGGCGTCGGTTTCCGTATCGGCTTCATGGTTACGCAGGCGGCATCCAATCTGGGCAACGACCTCATCTGGCTCTTCCAGTTCGGGTCTTTTCAGCTGTTTTCGGTCGAAGATCTGACGCTTTTCATCAGCCTCGTCTTCATTGCACTTGCCTGCATTCTGATGGGCGCGGGCGTTCCGACGACGGCGCTTTACATCATGCTTGTGTCTGTGGCCCAACCGGCCTTGGCACAACTTGGCATTCCCCCAATCGCCAGCCACATGTTCGTCCTCTATTACGGCGTCGTGGCCGAGATCACGCCGCCGGTCTGTACCTCAGCCTATGCAGCCGCTGCTATCGCAAATTCCAACCCGTTCCGGACCGGGATAAGCGCCTTCACACTGGGCCTCGGCAAAGTGGTCGCACCGATGGCATTCGTCTATGCTCCGGTCCTTCTCTTTGTTTCGTCCACAGGCTTCGACCTTTGGGAATTCAGCTACACCGCTACAAGCTGTATCGCCGGTGTGATTGCATTGTCCGCGGCTGTAGTCGGCTATTGGCTGGCCCCAATGGGCACCTTATTCCGCATTCTTATGGCCATTGCCGGATTGGTATTCATTGCCCCATCGCTTCAGGCCGATCTTGTCGCGCTCATCATCGCGGCCCCTGCCGTTATCAGTCAGATCATTCAGCGCAGAAGCAGCAATGTCGTCGCCTGATACGCACGCTTCGATTGCGGTCTTGGGGGCTGGGATCGTCGGAATCTGTACGGCGCTGTCGCTGTTGGAGCGTGGCCTTCCCGTCACCGTGATCGACAAAGGCGAGCCTGGCCAGGAGACGTCGATGGGCAACGCCGGTGTGGTGTCACCTTGGTCCATCATCCCACAGTCTTTGCCGGGGACTTGGAAGAGCATTCCGAAGCTCATGTTCGGCGGAAGCCGCCCGCTTTCCATTCACCCCGGTGTCGCCATGCAGATGATCCCCTGGGGCTTAAGGTTCTTGCGTCAGGGCCAAGAGACACGCGTTCGAAAAAGTGCAGAAGCGATGTCTCACCTATGCGGGCCGTCGATCGAACTCTACCAAAGACATCTTGCGGGCACGGGGCATGAAGATCTGATCGCCGATAGCATGTATGTGCATGCTTTTCGTGATGGCAGCCGCGCGACTTTGAAGGCAATCGACTATCGCATTCGTGCCGAAATGGGGGCCGATATGGAGGTTGTCGGCAAGGATCGGCTCTCTGACATTGAACCGGCGCTTAGTCCGGATTTCCAAGCAGCTATCCTAATCAAGGGTCAGGCGCGGGCGCGGTCACCCGGAAAGCTTGGACAGGTCCTGGCCGAGAAGGCGCGCGCAATGGGCGCGAATTTCGTGCGCGCCTCGGTTCAGCGCATCAAACCGGCAGAGGATGGTTGGAACATCTATCTTGAGGGCGAAACTTTGCGTTTTGACCGGATCGTGATCTGCCTGGGCGCCTGGAGCCGCAAGCTGTTGGAAGACCTCGGCCTTTCAGTCCCGTTGCTGGCCGAGCGTGGCTATCACGTGGAATTCCGTGACCCGGGCTTCGACGTGCGAAACTCGGTTATGGACGTGGACGCAAAAGTCGTGGCGAGTTCGATGGCGGGCGGCTTGCGGGTCGCCGGTCAGGCCGAATTCGCGCCAGTGGACTCACCGCCAAACAATCGGCGCAAAGGGCAGTTGACCAAAGTTGCCAAAGCTCTCTTCCCCGGTCTGAACGTCGGAGAAACGCAGTTCTGGATGGGCCGACGACCATCCTTTCCTGACAGTTTGCCCGCTTTGGGGCCCATCAGCGGGCACCCCGGACTTTTCGCCAACTTCGGTCACTCACACTATGGGTTGATGATGGCGCCAAGTTCCGGCGACAGGTTGGCGAGAGCGATCTGCGACGAGCCTCAGAACATCGACTTGGGTCCTTACGCCTTGGGCCGGTTTTAGGCCCTTGCGCGCAGGCCGATGTCAGCAACGGGTACAAGGGCTCCTTTTTGCCGGACCACGTGTCCGGCCAAGCTGCATCCGTCGTCGATGGCACTTTCAATCGCTTTGCCCGCCAAAATGGACGTGAGACAAGCAGCATTAAAACTGTCACCCGCGGCTGTCGTATCGACGACGTCTGCGACAGGATCGACGGCGACCTCGCCCATTTGCCCGGAATGGCCATAGACAACTGTTGCCGCACTGTTTTTGACGATCACGGTCTCGGCTCCGGCCGAGAGATATCGCGCCAGTGTTTCGTCGGGTGAGCGGTCGCCAAACCATGTCGCTTCGTCTTCGAAGGACGGCAGAACGAAGTCGGAGAACGTCGCCGCCTCCGTCACGACCGACTTCATCTTAGCAGTATCGGCCCAAAGACGGGGCCTGAGGTTAGGATCGAATGCGATCTTGCAGCCCGATTTTCGTGCAATCTGGAGCGCATCGAAAAGGTTGCTGCGCGCCTCGGGTGGCAAAATGGCAAGAGTAATCCCCGAGAAGTAGGCAACGTCCTGACCTTCCATCGCCATGCCGAGACGGACCGGGTCCGCTGCAAGTTGGCGCGCTGCGGAGTTTTCGCGCCAGTAAGAAAAACTTCGCTCCCCGTCCTGAAGGTGGATCATATACAGGCCGACGGTCTTGCCCGGGATGACGCGAACATGCGCGTCGGATATTCCGCTTTCTGTAAGAAAGGACCGCATTTCGCGTGAGATCCGATCATCACCGATGGCCGTGAGGAATGACACGTCAGCGGATGGCGAGATCCGCGAAATGTACCATGCCGTGTTGAAGGTATCGCCAGCATAGCCCAGCGTGAACGTGCTGGAGCCTTCCGCCGGGGCGAGTTCTGCCATGCACTCGCCAATCGCCAGAAATCGCATCGCCCTAGAGGAAATCGTCGCGGCGGGGCGTAAAGCTGTCGATCAGCTTGCCGGGCACCAAGCAAACACACCCGTGTGTCTGACCGGATGGAATGACAAAGCTATCACCCGGGCCAAAGTCGTGTTCGGTATCGCCAAGTGTGAACCTGAACCGGCCACTTTCGACGTAGGTCGACTGAACGTGCTCGTGCGAATGCAGGGCGCCGATGGCACCCGACGCCTCAAAGCGGAAGGCCACCACCATCAAGTCCGGATGGTCGGACAGCACCTGACGGGATACGTTTTCGCCTGTGGGCACAACTGGGTATTGTGACACGGTCGTCTTGCCTCCAGCTTAAGAGAACAGCATTCCGCCGTTCAGATCGATATTGGTGCCCGTCATGAACGCACTGTCATCCGAGGCCAGGAACAGGACGAGATTGGCGGCATCATCCACATGCCCCTGCCGCTTCAGCGGTGCGTTCGCTTCGAACCCACGGCGGCCTGCATCCGGCGTATGGATATTGTGGAAATCAGTGTCGATCATTCCCGGGCAAAGCGCATTGACGCGGATGTCAGGGCCCAGTTCCTTGGCAAGTCCACGGGTCATCGTCATCACCGCGCCTTTCGCCGTTGCATAGGCCACTGCGCCCGGGCCACCCCCATCACGCCCGGCCTGACTGGCCAGATTGATGATGGCACCATTCTTCATCGTAGCGAGGCAGGCTTGCGTCATCAGGAACGTACTGGTCAGGTTCAAGCTCATGACCGCGTCCCAGTGTTCCAGCGGCATCTCGGCAATTGTCTTGCGGGCAATCAGGCCACCGGCGTTGTTGACCAGAATGTCGACGCTGCCAAAAGTCTCGACCGTCGTTCCAACAAGCGCGTCCACGTCTTCTTTCTTGTTGAGATCGCCTTGCAACGCGATGGCTTCACCGCCTTGCGCCTTGATGGCAGCAACTGTTGCGTCTGCTCCGGTTGAACTGGAAAAGTAGTTGATCGCAACGCGGGCCCCTTCCGAAGCAAGCTTGGTCGCAATTGCCGCGCCGATGTCACGACCGCCGCCGGTCA
>CAZMKY010000475.1:0-2035 GCA_964566835.1 uncultured Rhodobacterales bacterium | reverse complement strand
CGATCCTGATCGGGTTGCCTATTTGATGACGACATCCGGCACTTCGGGACGCCCTCGACTTGTCCGGCATGCACATCGCGCAATCTGGGCCCGTCACATGATGCGCGATGGGTGGACTGACATGCGGTCTGATGACCGCGTTCTGCATGCTGGTGCGTTCAATTGGACTTACACGCTTGGGACCGGTCTGCTAGATCCTTGGAGCGTGGGCGCAACGGCACTCATCCCCGCCGAGGGAGCAACGCCGGAGTTGATGGCTCTTTTGCTAAGCCGGCACGATGCCACAATTTTTGCCGCGGTGCCGGGCATATACCGCAAGCTTTTGGCGTCCAACTGGCCAAGGTCCAACAAGCTCCGCCATTGCCTCTCCGCCGGGGAGAAATTGCCAGACGCTGTCAGGGATGCGTGGTTTGACGCGACAAACCTCCAGATTCACGAAGCCTTCGGGCAGACCGAAGTCTCGACCTTCTTGTCTGGATCGCCAGACAGACCCGCACCGCGTGGGACGCTTGGGTATGCACAACCCGGACGGTCCATTGCCATACTCGGTCCCGACGGCCCTTGCGAACGAGGTGAAGCGGGCAGCATTGCCATCCGCGCAAATGATCCGGGCCTGACGCTGGACGCCGAGGGCGATGGGTGGGTGGCCACGGGGGACGTTGGTCAAATGCAGGAAGACGGTGCAATCGTTTATCTTGGCCGCGCCGACGACACTCTAACGGCGGGCGGTTTCCGCATCTCGCCTATCGAGGTCGAAGACGCGATGCTGGGTATGCCCGGACTGACCGGTATCGGCGTCGCTGATGTTGAAATCAAACCCGGTGTCCGCGTGGTTGGGGCCTTCTATACCGCGAATGATCCTCTGGACGAAACGGCGCTTGATGCTCATGCCGCAGAACGCCTTGCGCCTTACAAGCGCCCAAGGAAATGGGTGCATCTTGAAGAGTTGCCAAGAAATGTGAACGGAAAGCTCTTGCGGCGGCGGCTGACCAGTGCGAAGCCCATCACATCATGATTAAGCTCGATATTCTTTCTGATCCGATTTGCCCGTGGTGCTACATCGGCAAAGCCAACCTTGACCGCGCCTTGGCCGAACGCCCAGATCATCCGTTTACGATCGAATGGCACCCATTTCAGCTGAACCCCGACATGCCAGACGCCGGCATGGGACGTCGTGAATACCTGGAAGCCAAATTTGGCGGCCCTGAAGGTGCCGCGTCTGTCTATGGCCGCATTGAAGATGCTGCCAAGGCCGCTGGTCTGGCGGTCGACTTCAGCAAGATCAAGCGCACACCCAACACGCTCGACGCGCATCGGTTGATTCACTGGGCAGGCCTGGAAGGGCGACAGACCGCAATCGTTTCGGCCTTGTTCAAAGCGTACTTTGAAAATGGCCAAGACATTGGCGACCATGCTGTTTTGCTGGACATCGCGGAAGCTGCAGGCATGGACCGCGCCATGACCGAACGCTTGCTCAACGGCGAAGCTGACAGGTCCGACATTGCCGCGCGCGATGCACATGCCCGCGAACGTGGCGTGACGGGTGTGCCGACATTTGTTGTTGCAAATCAGCATGTTTTGCCGGGCGCGCAACCGACTGAACTTTGGGAAAATGTTCTGACCGAGATCGAAACTCAATTGGCCGCTCAGGACGCACCAGAGTGAGCGAACACCAAGCGGCGCCGCTTGGCGGTGCCCCGATATCGCGAACGGAATTCATTGCGCTAATGGCAATGTTGGCGGGGACGATCGCGTTCTCGATCGACGCGATGTTGCCTGCCCTGCCCGACATTGCAGCTGCCACCGGGGCAATCGACAATCGAGAGCAGTTCATCATCACGGCCTTTGTTCTTGGCACCGGATTGGGCACCTTTGTTACCGGCCCCATCTCCGATGCGGTTGGCCGCCAGAAGGTCGCTATTGCAGGATCGGTAATTTATTCCATCGCCGCACTCGTGGCCGCCGTGTCAAACTCGCTTGAAGTCATTCTGGCGGCACGTGTGGTTCAAGGCTTCGGCGCCGCAGGCCCACGCGT
>CAZMKY010000474.1:0-3376 GCA_964566835.1 uncultured Rhodobacterales bacterium | reverse complement strand
GCGACTGCTTTGCCCCCGATTTTTTCGGGGAGGGGACAGATGGCACTCGATCGTTGGATCGCGCTTGTATTGCTTGGGATCTGTGCGGCTTATGGCTATGCCGCGTGGTTCACGATGGATGACAGCCTCGCGCCGTTCATGCGCCGCGCTCCGATCTGGCCCAGCACATTCCCCAAAGTGCTTTCGCTTCTGGGCATCGCCGCATCGCTGGTCATTCTGATCGGTTTCGAGAAGTCGGAACCCAAAGAGGCCGACATCGATTACCGCCGACTGCACGAATATCACTTGGGACAGGCATTGCTTCTATTGGGCCTCATGGTGGCCTACGCATTGCTGCTGCGGCCTATGGGCTTCCTTCTCTCAACATCGCTGTTCCTGATCCTCGGCTCCTTCATTTTGGGGGAAAGGAAGTGGCTGATCATGCTTCCTGTTTCGATCTTCGCGACCTTTGTCGTCTGGTATCTGGTTCAGGAAGTTCTCGGAATCTACATGCGCCCGCTTCCGGGCCTGCTCGGAGGCTGACATGCTTGAAGGACTTCTGATTGGCCTGCAAACGGCGTTGTCGCTTCAAAACCTTCTGATGGTGATTGGGGGGTGTCTGATCGGCACATTTATCGGCATGCTTCCGGGCCTCGGCCCGATGTCGATCATCGCTATCATGATCCCGGTTGCCATCACGATGGGCGACCCATCCGCGGCTTTGATCCTGTTGGCGGGTGTCTACTACGGCGCCATTTTCGGCGGCTCGACATCGTCCATTCTGCTGAATGCGCCCGGGGTGGCCGGCACCGTCGCTTCGAGTTTTGATGGCTATCCCATGGCGCGCCAAGGCAAGGCCGGCAAGGCCCTGACCGTCGCCGCCATCGCGAGCTTTGCAGGGGGGACAATTGGCGCCATCCTTCTAATGGTGTTCGCACCTGCCTTGTCATCGGTCGCGCTGCTGTTCCATTCCGCCGAATACTTTGCACTTATGGTCGTCGGCCTCTCCGCAATCGCCGCCTTTGCCGGCACCGGTCAGGTCGCCAAAGCGCTTATCATGACGATCCTCGGTCTGATCATGGCTACGGTGGGCGAAGGCGCCTTGTTCAACTTGCCGCGTTTCACGATGGGCGTCATGGACCTGCAATCGGGCTTCGGCTTCATCACGCTGGCCATGGCCATGTTCGCCTTGCCAGAGGCGCTGTTTCTGGTGCTGAAGCCCAAGGATCTGAAAGGCGACGAGGGCGAGATCAAGAACCTTCGGATCAGTGGATCGGAAGCCAAGGCCATTGCGCCAGTCATCGGTCGCCAATCGATCCAGGGCTTCTTCATCGGCGTCCTGCCGGGCGCGGGCGCGACAATCGCAAGCTTCCTTGGCTACGCGGTCGAGCGCAATATCGCCCCTAAGGAAGAGCAGGACGAGTTCGGCAAAGGCTCCATCAAGGGCCTCGCCGCGCCAGAGACGGCGAACAACGCCGCATGTACGGGGTCTTTCGTGCCGCTTTTGACGCTGGGCATTCCGGGGTCGGGCACGACGGCCATTCTGCTTGGTGCCTTGATCGCGCTGAACGTGACACCGGGACCGCGCCTCATGATCGACGAACCGCAGATCTTTTGGGCCGTTATCATGTCGATGTTTATCGGCAACCTTGTTCTGCTGATCCTGAACCTGCCGTTGATCCCCTATATCGCCAAGGTGCTTGCCGTCCCGCGCAACTACCTGATCCCCTTCATCCTCTTCTTCACGCTGATGGGGGCCTATATCGGCCAGAACAACGCGACCGAATTGTTGCTGCTTGTCGGCTTCGGGATCTGTGCGACGGCGCTGAAGTTTGCGGACTATCCGCTTGCGCCGTTGCTGATCGGTTTCATCCTTGGCGGCATGATGGAAGACAACTTTGCCCGTTCCATGCAGCTCTATGATGGCGTGGCATTCATCTGGGAACGCCCGATGACACTTGGACTTCTGGTGATCGCGGCCATCCTCGTCATTCTGCCAAGCTACCGTGCGCGCAGGGCCAAGGCCCGTGCCGCAGGCGTGGCGGACGGCGACTAGGGCACAGGTCGCACCAATCAAAAAAGGGCCGGCGAGAACACCTCGCCGGCCCTTTGTGATTGCTGATCCCGCCAATCAGACGAAGGCGAGCGCGTCGTCGATGATCAGACCACCATTTGCCGTCAGCACGATTTCGTCGACCTGATCGAAGATCCCGTCATCGAACGAAACGGCGGTTTCCTTGTTGTCGCGGATCCGAACCGTCTGCGTGCCGACCAGAACACCATCGTCAAAACCTTGAATCGTCAGCGTGACGTTCTTGCCGGACTGCGCCGTGATGGTCGCGCTTTCAAAGTCGAAATCGAACCCGTCGCTGCGGCTGATCGTCATTTGATTACCAGTGCTCTCCACAGCGCGCGCGCCTTCCGAGACGCCAAGTGGCGCCGACGTGGACTGGACGTTGTCAAAGACGAACCCGTCCTCGGCATAAATGCCGCCTTGCGGTTGATCTTCGAAGCCGATCTGGACGTCTGTCGGGGCGGGCGGCGGTGGCGGCGGGGTGCCGCTGCCTTGAATGGTTACAGTTGCAACCGCATTGGCAAATCCGCCTTGCCCGTCAGAGATGCGATAGACGAAGCTGTCTGTCGCGCTCTGACCATCGTAGAGGTCATCAAAGCTGCCATTCGGATCATAGACGGCCGCACCATCCGCACCGAAGGTGACGACTGCGCCAGACGCCAATGTCACGCTGCCGCTGCTGTTGCCATCGACCGAGATCAGTGCCAACGCGTCGCCATCCGGATCACTGTCATTGGCCAGAAGGCTGAGTGAGACTGCGTCGCTTTCACCCGTCGTCGCCGTATCAGCAACCGCGACAGGGGCCTTGTTGGCATTCGGGTCTTCGATCGTCCGGGTCACAAGGTCCAGATCATCCACATAGACCGTGCCGTTAGCCGAGAAGACGACCTCGTCAATGCTGTCAAAGTCCACGCCGAACGAGACATCGCTGGTCCGGTTCGATCGCGTGTTGACCGTCGTTGTGCCGACGAGGACACCGTCGTCATAGGCCTCTATCCGAACACGGACGCGACCACCGCCCGACCGGAAGACCGCAGCGTCTAAATCGAAGTCCTCACCATCAGTGGAAAGTGAGAAGGTCTGACCTTCGGCAAATGCCGACCCGTTCAGGTTGGACCCGGACCTTACGGTCAGACCGCTGGAGGCGATATCGCCTTCGCCAAGATAGGTGCCTGCTCCGATGCCTTCGAAATCGATCGTCAGCGCTTCGGTCGTCACCGGCAGGGAATAGCCCTGAATGGCGATATTGACCGTGGCCGTATCGCTGCCCCCCTGACCGTCCGAAATCGTGTAGCTAAAGCTGTCGGACGCGGATTGACCGCT
>CAZMKY010000473.1:0-3015 GCA_964566835.1 uncultured Rhodobacterales bacterium | reverse complement strand
CAATCCGCCTCGCATGAAGACGTTGGTCCAGACCGTAAAGAATGTCTCAGGCAGGCAGGCCGCTTGATCGAGCGGCATTCCTTGCGGAACGGGCAAAGCATGGGCGGCGGGCGTGCAGACATATTCGGCGTAGCCGCCGCCCGGCAAAAGTGCACAAACAGTATCGCCAACGGACCAGCGCGACACTCCCTCGCCGACCGCGACGACGGTTCCTGACGCCTCCAGCCCGGGAAGATCGGACGCACCGGGCGGCGGGTCGTAGGCTCCGGCGCGTTGCAACGCATCCGGGCGATTGACACCGGCAAAAGCCACTTTGATCAGGATCTCGCCGGCCTGAGGTTCAGGCCGCGTGCGAATGACGGATTGCAGAACCTCAGGCCCACCGGGCTGAGAGATCTCAATCGCATGCATCTTCTCGATTGAAGTCATTGGCCCCCGGCTGGCTGAGAGGTGTATCCAGGCATATCATCGCGCGCTGCAGACCCGCTCTGACGCATCCGGCTGACAAACTGGTTCAGGACCGAGATCGAGCTTTTGACGCCAGGCAGCTTGTTGATCTGCGCCTTGGCCTTCTCGATCTGCATGACTTCATCAATGCGCCGATCAAGAAACGCCCAGGTATCGGCGTGATCCAGACTGTCATCGCCAAGCCAGTAAAGCACAGTTGAGGCGTAGACACCCGAAAGCGTCGCCCGTTTCGTATACCAGTTCAGATCGTCGGACGTATCGCCCAATGCGGACCAGATCGCGTCAGCGGTCCCCCAAAGCGCCTTGGCGCTGTCACCTGCGTGATGCGGCAAGGCAAAAAGTGTAGCCGCCCTCCGAACCGCCTCTTTATCTTCGATCGCCTCAAGGCGCATCCGCACAGCCAAGGCCACCTTGTCGCGAAAGCGCAGGTCGGACTTGTCAGCAGCGGCGAGCGCATCAAGCATCGCGGCGTCGCCGGAGGTGTGAAAGTAAAGCGCAAGATCGACCGCACCACGGGGAAAAAGCGCCCGTGCGCTATCCATTGAGATATCTGTCGCCGCCACGGCCTCGCGAAGTGTCGCTTCGGACCAACCATCAAATGCAACATTCGGCAAGGCCGCATCCAGAAGGACTGCCCTCGGGTCTTGAAGATCATCTGTCATAACACACTCTCCTAATGACTTACGCGCTTGGTGGACAAGCTAATACCTCTTTGCTATATGGCCACCTCCTGCAATTTTCATGCAACTCAAACCTAGAAAGGTGGTGACAACCACATGCAGGTCAGTGTTCGTGACAACAATGTCGATCAGGCGCTTCGTGCGCTGAAGAAAAAGCTGCAGCGTGAGGGCGTCTTCCGCGAAATGAAGCTTCGGCAACATTTCGAGAAGCCCAGCGAAAAGCGCGCACGCGAGAAGGCGGAAGCGATCCGCCGGGCACGCAAGCTCGCACGCAAGAAGGCTCAGCGCGAAGGTATGCTCTAAGGCTTTCTTCAAACACTGGAGAGGTGCGCCTCTCGATCAGGCGACCCCCGTGGCCCAGCCTCGGGGGTTTGTCATTTCTCAGAGGTCGAAAATGTCCACGCCGCCGGCCAACCAGACTTCTTCAAAGCCAGTGATCACCAGCGTCTGCAATTCGTAGTTGATGGTAATGGTAGAGCCGTCGACTTCGACATCGATTTCATCAAGGCTCAACGCGTAAAGCGTCAGCTTGTCGTAGCCCCATCCGCCGTCCATCGTCCCGTAGGCTTCGCGGTTTGTCGGCACGTTGAATGCAACCGACAAGATGTCGTTGCCCGAGCCCATGTAGATCGCGCCGGCAAAGCCGGACTGCGACGGGTTTTCCCAACCCGGCAGGTCGACGGGCGGTTCGATCAGAAATTCCTCACTGCCCTCCGTCGAGATCCAGACACGATCGTTGCCGTCACCCGCATAGACATTTGCATCGAACTGCGAGGACAACTGGGCTGGCCCGGTATCAATCACGTACCTCAGGATGTCGTTGCCCGTGCCAAGCGAGACGGACAAACTGGTTTCGGCGAAGGCCGCGAGGTTGGCCTCGTTGTCATCCATGACACGGATATCAACCAAGTCGTTGCCGGAACCGGTACCGATAGAGCCATCGAGAAGCGCGCCTCCATCACCTTCGATCCAGAACGAAACCTGATCGTCGTTGCGTCCTGTTGAAAGGCTGATGTCGGTCACGAATGGTGCCGCGCCTTCGCCAATGCCATCGACACGAAGCGAGAAGATGTCCTCGCCATCCCCCATCCAGATCGTGTTGCTGGAAAAGATCGGCTGAACTTCCTTCGCGATCTCGAAAATCAGAACGTCGTTGCCCTTGCCTGTGAAGAAGCCAAGCTCTTCAATCAGTTCGACACCATTCTCATCTTCGAGATTGTTCCGCGTCTCAAAGCCCGAAATATCGGTGCCGGTGTAATACCGGACGTCGTCTCCGGACGTGAATTGCAGAAGCGGTACGTCTGCTTCGGTCAGGTACCAGTCGATCCATTGACCTACGTCGATGGCGTCATCGGCACTGATGCCCAAGGCTTCCTTGTCCAATCCGCTTGCAGAGACATAGACCGGCTTGACCTCATTTTCGCCTGCCATGTCCAGCGTGAAGCGGATGCGATCGTCCGCCTCTGCGCCATGCTGATCCGTGACCCGAATATTCAACCAACCGGTCTGCACTTCGTCGGCCGACAACTCCACCGGGACCTCAGCGCCGGAATAATAGAGCGTGTGGCCATTGATCCATGCGTAGAAACCCGGCGACTTCCACATGATCTCATAGTTCAGGGTCGTACCATCGTCGTCGCTGTCGACATCATCGACGAGCGTCGACAGATCAAAGGTTTTTACCGGCGCATCCGGCTGCTGGTACATGTATTGCCGCCATGGCTTTGTCAGTTCCGGCGCGTCATTCAGACCGACATATGTGATATCCACGACATGTGTGGTCCACTCCAGCTCGCTCGTCAGTCCGGAACCAATGGCGTAGTCGATGTCCCACGTGATGGTCATCTCTTCGCCAAGTGCCAGCGCC
>CAZMKY010000472.1:0-3267 GCA_964566835.1 uncultured Rhodobacterales bacterium | reverse complement strand
GCGGATCGACCCGGATCTCTGCATCAAATGCGGCCGCTGTTTTGCTGCCTGCGAAGACACCTCGCACCAGGCGATCGTGATGAAAGAAGATCGCGTGTTCGAAGTGATCGACGAGGAATGCGTCGCCTGCAACCTCTGCGTCGACGTCTGCCCCGTCGAGAACTGCATCACCATGGAAGAGCTTCAGCCGGGCGCCGTGGACAAGCGCACCGGAAAGGTTGTCGAAGCGGATTATGCCAACTGGACGACACACCCCAACAATCCGGGTGCCGTCAAAGCGGCGGAGTGACGAGCGGTATTCAGAACGCGATCATGGCCCTTGATCAGACATCATGGGGCCGTGTTGAAGATGCCCGGGAAAAGCTGGTGCCGCTTGGCGCGCAGATCTTTCCCGTGGTGTTGGAGGTCTATCCCAGATTGCGGGGTTTCAGGGCGCGCGCCGCGTTGTTGCACACGGCCTTCAAGTTCGCTCTGACCGAACCCGATGCCGTCGCGCTGGGCTTGATGGGGCTGGAAGACAAAAGCGCCTTCGTTCGCGAAAAGGCCTGCCTTCTTCTGGCTGTGTCCGGACGCAAGGACACACTTCCCGCGTTGCGAAACAGGGTGGCGCTTGGGGATCCGGACGGTCACGCCGCAGCCGCCATTGCGGCGATCACCGAAGGGGACCGAAACCTCTATATCGACCGGGCGCGTACGGGGCGGGTGACGCTGAACATTGGCGGTCTCATCGTTCCAGAGACGCGCGGAAACACAACTGTCTGACGGGGCTTATCTCCCGACTGATCCGGATGGGTCAGTGCCCCGTCAGCCCTTTACATTCAGCGTTGCCGCGTTGCGCGCTGTTGGATCGGACAGGCCGGTCGCCGCCTGTTCGTAGACTTGTTCAAGCGCTGATGCCTCGGGCGGCGCGGGTGTGACGCTGGGGTCACCCGCCACCGGTGGGACAGTTTCATCGGCATCGCGAACGAGCCCTCTTGCGACAAAGGCCGCGTCTGACGCAGCGTCTGGCAGGCCGGGCCGATCACCATTTTGCACGGCCACGGCCCTATCGCTGGCCGCCGATGGCAGGCTAGGCTTCCCCTCCGCCTTGCTGGTGTCGACTTCCGCTTGTGAGTCGAGGGCTGTCCGCGCAATGCGTTCGATGATTGTTTCGCGAAAGGCGGGGCGAGGTCCGGCGGCGCCTTGACCATCGTTGGCCTTCAGGATCGGTACGCCGCCTGGCCCTTTCACCTCCGCGTCCTGCGCCGCCCTCGCTGGCGGGTCTGAACCTTGCGGCCCTTCGGCAGCCGTCAAACCGCGTTTGGCCGCGTCGGACCGGTCTGTCCCGCGTGTTGAAACTTCAATCGCCTTTGGCAATGCCACTTGAGTGGGCGTCAGCGATATCATGCGCCATCTCCATCACAGGGTGCCCCGTGGCGATGATCTAGCGAGATAGTATTGAGAAAGCGTTACGCGGAATGCGGTGCAAGCGCGCGTCGATAGAAATCCGTGAGAAAACTGTCTGCCGCAGCGAAGCGCGCCTCTTCCGACTGTCCCAGTATCCCCTGCACCTGCACGTCAAAGTCTGCATAGTGCTGGGTCGTCGCCCAAATCGAGAAGATCAGGTGATGCGGGTCAACCGGCGCCATGCGGCCTTCGTCGATCCACGCCTGAAGCGTTCCCGCCGTCTGGTCGACCAGATCCTTCAACTCCCCTTCGATCTGGCTTTTGATCCGGGGCGCACCTTGCACGATCTCTTGCGCGAAAAGACGGCTTTCACGGGGGAAGCTCCGGCTCATCTCCAACTTGCGATGCAGATAGCCCACGATTTCTTCAACCGGATCGCCCTTGTCATCCAGTGCGCGCAAAGGATCAAGCCACGTGTCCATCAAGGTGCTGAGAAGATGAAGATAAATCTTCTCTTTGGAGGCAAAGTAGTAAAGCAGGTTCGGTTTTGACAGACCGGCTGCCGCCGCGATTTTGTCCAGCGTTGCCCCATGGAACCCGTCTGACGAGAATACGTCCAGGGCGGCTTCCAGTATGGTCTCGCGGTTCTTCTTCTGAATGCGCGTGCGCGGCTTTTCGGCCGGGGAGGCATCGTTGCGCGAGGCTTTACCTTTGAACGGAGTGTCTTGCATTCTAATGCCGCCGGAGACTGAACAGTTGTCGCTATAGCGAAGTGGACCAATTGGTCAAATAGAGCAAGAGGAGAGGACAGCCTTGTCAGATCGCGTGAAGGACCGGTTGGAGATGATCCGTGGCATGACCCCGCGTCTTGTCGAAGGTCGTTTCGTTTTTGTCACCCTCAAGGCTGGGCAAAGCCTTCCAGACAACTTTCGCGCCACGATGCTGGAAGACGAGGGGGTCTCGGTCATCGTGCCTGCAGGTGCGACGGACGAGCACGTCATGCGTCAGATCACGCTTGATGTGCATTCAGCTTTGGACGGGGTCGGACTGACCGCTGCCGTGTCCGCTGCGCTTGCCGATCACGGAATTCCCGCCAATGTCGTCGCCGGGCACCACCACGATCATATCTTCGTGCCTGAAGAACAGGCAGACCTGGCCGTGGACGTGCTCCAGACGGCGTCTAAGCAAGCAGAATGATTGTCTCATATGTTTTCGTTGACCCGGCACCGCGACCTGTGGTGCTGTAACTCTGACCGTTTGGTCAGAAAATGAATCGGGATCCTCGAAGATCCCGGCACGATCAGGGAGAGCGAAATGGCGGCACCGGCCGAAAACATGCGCATCGACGGCGAACGTCTTTGGGACAGCCTGATGGAAATGGCCAAGATCGGGCCGGGTATTGCGGGCGGCAACAACCGCCAGACCGTCACTGACGAAGATGCCGAAGGCCGCGCCTTGTTCCAGAAGTGGTGCGAAGAGGCTGGCATGACGATGGGCGTGGACGAGATGGGCACGATGTTCATGCGCCGCGAAGGCACAGACCCTGACGCGCTGCCGGTCTATGTTGGCTCCCACCTCGATACGCAGCCCACGGGTGGCAAGTATGACGGTGTTCTGGGTGTTTTGGGCGGGTTGGAAATCATCCGCACGCTAAATGACCTCGACATCAAGACCAAGCACCCGATCGTTGTCGTCAACTGGACGAACGAAGAGGGCACACGCTTCGCGCCCGCCATGCTGGCCTCTGGCGTGTTTGCCGGTCGCCATACGCTCGACTGGGCCTATGACCGCACGGACGCCAGCGGCAAGACTTTTGGCGATGAATTGCAGCGCATCGGCTGGAAGGGCGACGAGAAGGTCGGAGCACGCGACATGCACGCC
>CAZMKY010000471.1:0-2632 GCA_964566835.1 uncultured Rhodobacterales bacterium | reverse complement strand
TGATGATGCCTTCGTTCGCCTCAAAACCATCCATCTCGACCAGAAGCTGGTTCAGCGTCTGTTCGCGTTCGTCGTTGCCGCCGCCATAGCCAACACCACGGGACCTGCCCACGGCGTCGATTTCATCGATGAAGACGATGCAGGGCGCGTTCTTCTTGGCCTGCTCGAACATGTCGCGGACACGGCTCGCGCCGACGCCAACGAACATCTCGACAAAGTCAGAACCAGAGATCGTGAAAAACGGCACGCCGGCTTCGCCAGCCACCGCACGCGCAAGAAGCGTCTTACCCGTACCCGGAGGGCCAACCAGCAGCGCGCCTTTCGGGATCTTGCCGCCCAAGCGGCTGAATTTCTGAGGATTTCTCAGGAATTCAACGATTTCTTCCAGATCTTCTTTTGCCTCGTCAATGCCCGCCACATCGTCAAACGTGACGCGTCCATGCTTCTCGGTCAGAAGTTTGGCTTTCGACTTGCCAAAGCCCATGGCGCCGCCGCGCCCGCCGCCCTGCATGCGGTTCATGAAGTAGATCCAGACGCCGATCAGCAGGATGAAGGGCAGGAAGCTGATCAAGATCGTCGAGAGACCCGATTGTTCCTGACGCTCGGCCTGAATGACCACGTCGTTTTCAATCAGGCGCTCGGTGAACTGATCGTCTTCCGGCTTGATCGTCACGTAGCGATTGCCGTCGCTGCCGGTGAACACGACCTGTTCGCCGTCGACTGTGACCTGAGACACCTCGCCCCGCTCCACCTGATTGACGAAGTCGGAATAGGTGATTTCACGCGACGACGACGTCGTCTGATCGCCCGAGATAAGATTGAAAAGCGCAAGGATCAGAAGGAAAAGAACGACCCAGAATGCGATTGACCGCGCGTTGCCCACTTGAGGCTCCTTTATCAAACGGATGAAGATCGCCCGAGTGGTCCGGCGATCAAGCTTACCTATTAAATAGACAATGGGGCGCGGTGTTCAACGGGATAGAAGGAAAGCGGCAAATGTGCCGCGCCCTGTGGCAAAGGCTCGCCACCCGTTTTCCAGCCCTGCGACAGGTGCGGCGACCAGCCGATCACCCTCCCAGATCGCCGGTGAGGCCAGTAGGCTGCGGCGGGGCATCTTCATATCGCGCCACGGCGTATCGACGATTGCATCGCCCAGCGCCCGCACCTCCAATCCCGGCGCATGAGGTCCATCAATGCGCCAGCGCCCGTCCCAAATCTCGGATGTCGCGCCAGAGGATCGCGCTGCTGCGGCAGGTTCACGCGCCACGCGAATGGTCATGTCGGTGGTGGCCACAAGACAGCCGTGCAAAGTGCCCGTCCGTCCGGCATAGATGGCAGCTTCAAGTTCGCTCAACGCATCGCGGCGCGGCGGGTACTCCTCCCCGGACACCCACCGCAATGCGCTGGCCAGAAGCTTCCGAATGACCTCTGGCGATTGGCGCATCAGCTCGGACCGGTCAAAGATCAGATCACCGCTGGCCTCGCGCACGACACGGGCGGCAATGGTTCGAATGTGCTCGTCAAGCGCCATCCGCGCCAGCGAGAGGTTGGTGATCACCCCGCCGATCTCTTCTGCGGTGATCCCGATCGGCTCCAGCGCTTTCAGGGCCGCGCGTGCATTGACGCGGGTAAAGCCGGTATCCTCGTTCGAGGGATCGTCAATCCAACGAATGCCCTTGTCGCTCAGATAGGCGCGCAAGTCCTCTCGTCGTTCGGTCAGAAGCGGGCGGTCGAACCGCATCTCATGGCGCCAGAAGACGGGCGCCATGCCGGACAAACCATCCAGTCCGGCCTCACGCGCAACTCGCATCAGAAACGTCTCGGCGTCATCATCCAGCGTGTGCCCAATCGCGACGGTCTCGACGCCCGCGCGCCGCGCCCAGCCCGCCAACAGCGAATAGCGGGTGCGCCGGGCCTGATCCTGCAGGTTGCCGCGCCCGTCCCACGCGCCCCATGTCAGAATTTCGTGCGGGATGCCAAGGTCGTCGCAGATCTCTGCGACTGCTCTGGCTTCGTCGGCGGCCTCCGGTCTCAGCCCATGATCGACGGTCGCCGCCGCCAGATGATCGGCACGCCCCCACTCCGCCAGAAGGCGCAAAAGGGCCAAGCTGTCAGAACCGCCGGACACCGCAACACCGACTTTGCGCGGGGCGCGCGGATCACCGAACCGCGCGTCAATGGCATCGATCAGCCGCCCTGAGGTCAACTACACCCCATCGAAGCGCGTGCCGCCTGCGCCTCGATCGAGGCTTCGGCAGACGGGAAACGCAATGTGACTTCGCCCAAGGTGATGCAGGCTTCCTGCGCCTGGCCCAGCTTTTCAAGCGACAGGCCCAGGCTCAAAAGCGCGTCGGCCGCGGCCGGCCCGTTCGGAGATCCCGAATAGCTGTCCAAATAGGCCCTTGCTGCGGACGAGGTGAGACCTTGTGCCTCCAGCGCCCGCCCGCGCAGCAAATGCGCTTCGCCGCTCAGAGGCCCGCCTTGGTAGGTGTCGGTGAACGCCTGGAACAGCACCGCCGCACGCTCATTGTCGCCATCTTCCAAGGCCGCCCGGGCGCGGTCAAAATCCTCGCGCTCACTGATGGCCAGCTCAGGGCCGTCACCGCTGTCAGTGGGCGCTGGCAAAGGCGTC
>CAZMKY010000470.1:0-1970 GCA_964566835.1 uncultured Rhodobacterales bacterium | reverse complement strand
AATCCGTCTCGCAAGATTGGGTCTTTGTGGTCCGCACTTCTGTAAAAGCCGGTGAACATGCGGTCATGGTTGCCCTTTATGACCGTCCAGTCCCGCCCTTGGTCAAGTGCATCCAAAATCCACGAAATCACACCCTGGCTGTCCGGCCCGCGGTCGGTCAGATCGCCGACGAAAACAACCGGGGCAATCGGCCCGCCTTCGCGCGCCTGGTCCTTCTCGACCCAGTCCATGGCACGCTCCAGCTGGGACAGCTGACCGTGAACGTCGCCTATGGCGTAAATGCGCGACATGAATTTCCTCGGGTTCGGACGGGGCCAGACCTACGCGCGGTCCGGCCCTTTGTCCAAGTCTTTAGGCTGCGTCGAAGCTCAGCGACTTCACCTGGCTGAACATGCCGGTGGCCCGCAGTTCGTCCAGCACGGGCGTCGGAACAGGCTCATCCACGTAGAGAAGCGCGATCGCGTCGCCGCCTTTCTCAGACCGGCCAAGCGTAAAATTCGCGATGTTCACGCCGTTGGCGCCCATCGTGTTGCCCAGCGTGCCGATGATCCCGGCCACGTCTTCGTTCGTGGTATAGACCATGTGCGCCCCGATCTCGGCGTCGATGGTGATACCCTTGATCTGGATAAAACGCGGTTTGCCGTCCGAGAAGACAGTGCCCGCAATCGACCGTTCGCGGTCCGCGGTTTTCACCGTCAGCTTCATGTAGGCGTCGAACACGCCGGTCTTGCCTTGCGTGGTGGTTGAGACGTCGATGCCACGATCTTTGGCCATGACAGGCGCGGACACCATGTTCACGTCCGGGTTCGTCGCGGTCATGATCCCGGCCAGTGCAGCGGCGTTCAATGCAGCGGTGTTCATCTCGCTGACTTGCCCATTGTAGAGGATGTTCACGGCCAGGATCGGCTCGTCGGTCAACTGACCCACGAAAGACCCAAGATTGCCCGCCAGCTTCACCCACGGCCCCATGACCTTGGCTTCCTCTGCCGTCACGCTTGGCATGTTGAGCGCATTGGTCACGGCGCCGGTCAGCAGATAGTCGGACATCTGTTCCGCGACTTGCAGGGCGACGTTTTCCTGCGCTTCCGTGGTCGACGCGCCAAGGTGCGGGGTCACAACCACGTTCGGCAGGTTGAAGAGCGGACTGTCCGTCGCGGGTTCAACGGCAAAGACGTCAAACGCAGCCCCGGCAACGCGACCCTCTTTCAAGGCAACGGCCAGGGCGTCTTCGTCCACAAGACCGCCGCGGGCACAATTGACGATCCGTACGCCCGGTTTCAGCTTGGCAATCGCTTCGGCCGACAGGATGTTGCGGGTCTTGTCGGTCAGCGGCACATGGAACGTGATGAAGTCGGCATTGCCCAGCAGTTCATCCAGTTCCACCTTCCGCACACCAAGTTCGTCGGCGCGTTCTTCGCTGAGGAACGGGTCATAGGCGATCACCTTCATCTTCAGACCCAGCGCGCGGGCACAGACGATCGCGCCAATGTTCCCGGCACCGATGACGCCAAGCGTCTTGCCTGTCAGTTCGACCCCCATGAAGCGTGACTTTTCCCACTTTCCGGCATGGGTGGAGGCACTGGCCTCCGGGATCTGGCGGGCAACGGCGAACATCATGGCGATGGCGTGCTCTGCCGTGGTGATGGAGTTGCCGAAAGGCGTGTTCATCACGATCACGCCTTTCTTCGACGCAGCGGGAATGTCGACATTGTCGACACCAATCCCGGCGCGGCCGATGACTTTGAGGTTCGGCGCGGCGGCCAGAACCTTCTCGCTGACCTTCGTGGCCGAACGGATGGCCAGACCGTCATAGTCGCCGATCACGTCCAGAAGGCGCTCCTTGTCCTTTCCGATCGACGGATCGAAGGTCACGTCGATGCCGCGATCGCGGAAGATCTGGACGGCGGTTTCGCTCAATTTGTCAGAGACGAGTACTTTGGGCATGTGAATAGTCCTTGCGGTGCGAGGGC
>CAZMKY010000469.1:0-7719 GCA_964566835.1 uncultured Rhodobacterales bacterium | reverse complement strand
CCGCCTGAGCGCGATTTCTCCGTCCTCCCCATGCTCAACCATAAGGCGCAGCAACGCCATGCCCGAACGACCACACCCGCCCCAGCAATGCGCAAAGACGCGACCTCCGCGGGCAAGCGCGGATTTGGCATCTGAAGACGCCTTTGGCCAAAACGCCGCCGTTTCCGGCGGTGGGGCGCCGAAATCGGGAACCGGGAGGTGGTGCCAATTGACGCCTACGACCGCCAGGTCGTCACCAAGACCCGTTGCATCGGCATGCTGAAGCTCGGCTTCCGGGTTCATCGTCAAGACCACGTCCGGCCCCCAATTCAAGAGCGCGGCAAGATCCGCCTCGTATGAACCGGTCCGCCCAGGCATCGGACCGATTCCGATGCGACCCTGACCAACGCTGATATCTGAAACCGTGTATTTCACGCCTGCGTCTATAGCCGAGGCTCCAGGCCTTGTCCTGCCCTTCCTGCACGGCGCCTAGTCCGTCACTTGACTGGGGTAGCGTGTGGCCCAATCCGCAAGGAAGGCGGACATGTCTTCGTCCTGAACATCGGTCAGCATGGCCCGTGGCAGCGAAACACCCTCCTTCAACGCCAGTTCGGCACAGGCGACATGATCCGTTGCGTCGCGTCGCCGCGCGTTTGCCGCGCCATGTGCAATCGTCGACAAAAGCGTCCCGCCATAGCCATTCACATGGCCAAGGTCAGGTTTCAGCGACAGGAAATAAGCGACCAAATCTGGCAGCCCTTCCCATCCTGCAATCTGCACCGGTGTTATCCCCATAGGATCCGGCCGATCCCATTCGGCCCCCGATTGGACCAGTCGTTTGATGTGATCAAAGGTGCCGGGGATATGCAGTATGGCACGGATCATATCGCGCAATTCGTCTGGCAACTTCGCTGGATCCAACCACTCGCCCTGCCCCAGAACCTCTCCGTCCGCAATCCTAGCGAGCTTCGACAGCTCCGGCGGCATGTCCGTTGATCCACCATATGCGGCAATGACAGAAGCCACTGGCCGGTTGCCGTAAACACGCGCCGCTGCGTAGGCCGTAATGTCGGCAAATCTGATGTCGGGGTTGCCACCCGCCTTCAGGATGATCTCTGCCATCTCCGCGTCGTTCAAGCGTCGCGCACATTGATGAAGTGCCGTCGCCTTGGTGGCAACGCCATTTAAATCGGCCCCTTCGTTCGGATCGGCGCCCGCCTCGAGAAGCTTCTTCACGGCTATATGATCGTTGAAATCCATTGCCCGCAGCAAGGCGTTGGTGCCTTTCGGCACCGCGCCATGCGCGAGCAGCATGTCTAGCCCTTCGTGATGACCAAGCTCGGTCGAATGATAAAGGGACTCTCCATCATTGGGGTTCGCACCGTACTCCAGAAGCCAACGCGCCAGCGGCATATTCCCGGCATGCCCCAAAGCACCGTAAAGCACCGAATACATCTGATCGCCGTCAGTGCTTTCGGGAAAGCTATCATTCACGTCTGCACCGGCCAGCAGGAGCAATTCAGCGATCCGCGTTGTCTGCCACGACATATCAGGGCCCACTTGCCAATGCTTCGAGAAGGCCAGATGCAATATGGGCGAACGTCGTCCGACCATCCGTGTCGCGACGCCCCGGTCAAATTCAATCGCGCGACGAACAGCGTCAAGGTTCAGAAGCGCGACTTCCAGACCAAAGTTCGCAGTCGACAATTCGGGCTCTTCTGCCAGGAGCGCATCCACCATCCAGTGCTGGCCGTGGAACAGAGCAGCTTCCAAACGCGCGGCCTTTTCATCGCGGTCCATCGCGCGCGCCTCCAAGACGGCCTTCAGCTTCGGCCAGCTTTCAAAACCGGCCTCTTGCGCCACCACATGGAGCGCGTCGGAAAGCTTGCGGATCTTGGATAGTTTGTCAGAGCGTTCGGCGCGTGCCGCGCGCAGCTTTTCTTTCGCCTCACGGCGCAATCGTTTCAAAGACAAAGTCATCGGGTCCCTCTTTCAGGCCCAGTGGTCCGCCCCTGTGGGCCAGAGATCGCCGAAGAAAACAGTTCGGTGAAGTGGGATGCCATGACAGCTGTCCGCGGACCAGGATGCCGTCCCTGCGGCATTGACCACAGTGATACCGGCGGCACTGAAATCTGACAAGTCGGTCGAGCGCCCTACGTCAAGACCAATGTCAAAGAACGAAACCTCCACACCCGACCGCACTCATCTGGCCGAGGACAGGACAATTCTGGCCAATGAACGCACGTTTGCGGGGTGGATGCGCACAGGCATGGCCGCCGTTGCGCTGGCTTTGGGTCTTCGCGCCGTCTTCCGCCCTTTCGAGCCCACTTGGATTCCAAAGCTCGTCTCCACCGTCTTTATCGTGGCAGCGCTGATGATTTTTGTCGCCGCATGGCGGAACGCGTGTCAGGCCCATGCTCGCATGGACGAGCATTCTACAGAAAGCCAATCCCCGCGCCGGATGAGCCTAATCACCAGCGTCTTGTCGCTTGGTGCTGTTTCAACCGGAGCCGTGCTCTGGCTACTCTAAGCCCGGTGGACCTCGGACGATTGGCGGATTACGGTCGTCTGGGCTTAAAGCGATGCAAGGCGGGGACGGAATGACGGACGGCGGGTATCAGGTTCTGGCACGGAAATACCGGCCCGAGACCTTTGCCGACCTTGTCGGTCAGGACGCAATGGTCCGAACGCTGAAAAATGCCTTCGATGCAGATCGAATTGCCCAAGCCTTCGTAATGACGGGCATCCGCGGCACCGGCAAAACAACCACCGCACGGATCATCGCCAAGGGCATGAATTGCGTTGGAACGGACGGACAAGGCGGCCCGACGACGGATCCCTGCGGCGTCTGCGAAAATTGCGTCGAGATCGCGAAAGGAAGCCATATCGACGTGATGGAGATCGACGCGGCGTCCAACACCGGCGTTCAGAACGTGCGAGACATGATTATCGACACGGTCGCCTACGCCCCGTCGAAGGCCCGGTTCAAAGTCTTCATCATCGACGAAGTTCACATGTTGTCGACCAGCGCGTTCAACGCGCTTTTGAAAACGCTCGAAGAACCGCCTGCCCACGTCAAATTCATCTTCGCGACGACCGAAATTCGCAAAGTTCCGGTGACGGTTCTGTCCCGCTGCCAACGTTTCGATCTCCGCCGGATCGAACCCGAAGACATGATCGCGATGCTGGCTCGGATTGCCAAAGCCGAAGGTGCCGAGATCGCCGATGATGCTCTGGCGCTGATCACACGCGCCGCCGAAGGTTCTGCCCGCGATGCGCAGTCGCTCCTCGACCAGGCGATCAGCCATGGACAGGGTGAGACGACCGCGGACCAAGTCCGCGCGATGCTGGGCCTTGCAGATCGCGGGCGGGTGCTCGACCTTTTCGACATGATCGTATCGGGCGATGCAGCAGGGGCGCTGTCCGAACTTGGCGCGCAATACGCAGACGGCGCCGATCCGATGGCCATTCTAAGGGATCTGGCCGAGGTCACCCATTGGATCAGCGTTATCCGCATCACACCCGAGGCCGCCGATGATCCGACGGTCAGCCCCGATGAGCGCGTGCGCGGTCAAGCCATGGCCGACCGGCTCGCCATGCCGGTGCTGGCGCGCTTCTGGCAAATGGGTCTTAAGGCGCTTGAAGAAGTAGCACATGCGCCCAACGCCATGATGGCCGCCGAGATGGCTGTCATTCGAATGACACATGTCGCTGATCTGCCCACACCCGCCAAGCTTGTTGCCGACCTGCAGGGACAAACACCGCCGCCCGGGCCTCCACCCGGCAGCGGGGGTGGTGGCGGCGCACCCGCGCCGTCTCAGCCGATGAGCGGTGCCGAAGCCGTCGCCTCACGCGCGGCCGCGATGTCGAGCGGCCCGAGCGGCGGTGGCCCAAGTGCTGCTTTGGCGCAGGAACCCGCATCTGCGCTGGCCCGGTTTCCGACCTTCCAGAGCGTGGTGGACCTGATCCGTCAGAACCGCGACGTGAAGCTTTTGGTCGAGGTTGAAGGCGGCGTTCGACTGATCAGCTACCAGCCCGGCCGGATCGAGTTCTCACCCTCGCCCAACGCACCTGCAGATCTTTCCCAGCGCCTTGGCAACAGGCTTCAAAGTTGGACCGGAGTCAGATGGGCCGTCAGTGTCGTGGCGGACGGCGGTGCACCCAGCATCGCCGAGACTCGCGACGCCGAGAAAGACGGCTTGCGCCGGGCTGCCCGCGAAGACCCTTTGGTTGCGGCGGTCTTCGCAGCGTTCCCCAATGCCGAGATTGGAGAGTTGAGAACGCAAGCCGAACTCGCCAGTGACGCGATCGTCGATGCTTTGCCCGAAGTAGAAGACGAGTGGGACCCCTTCGAAGATGAATAGACGTCACGCCAGCTGATTTTTGCGACACCGCCACGTTGCTTTCGTGCTTGCCCTTGGAACCCGGGCGCACCCGCCGTATCTAGGATCAAACGCGACCAACCAAGCGGAGATGCGCGATGTTCAAAGGACTGGGCGGACTGGCCGACATGGGCAAGATGATGTCGGCGGCCAAAGACTTTCAGACCAAGATGACCGACCTTCAGGAAGAGCTGGCGACCACCTACGTCGTCGGCGAATCCGGCGCCGGCCTCGTCAAGGCGACGGCCACGGCGAAGGGCGAATTGACCGGTCTGGAGATCGACCCTTCGATCTTCAATCCGGACGAAAAAGAAGTGGTCGAGGATCTGATCCTTGCCGCAATCAAGGATGCGCAGATGCGCGCCTCTGACAAGAGCCAGGAAGAAATGCAGAAACTGACCGAGAGCCTTGGGCTACCGGCGGATATGAAGCTTCCGTTCTGAGGACTCTACCCTGACCGACGCGCCGCGCGACATCGACGCCCTGATCGACATGATGGCGAAATTGCCGGGCCTTGGTCCGCGCTCGGCACGGCGCGCGGTCTTGCATCTGATCAAGAAGCGCGGCGCGCTCTTGTCTCCTTTGGCCGAGGCCATGACAACGGTTGCGAGGACAGCGCGGGAATGCCTGAACTGCGGCAACGTCGGTACGTCCGATCTTTGTGACATCTGCCAAAGCGAGAAACGGTCAAATGGTGAAATCTGCGTCGTCGAAGACGTGGCTGATCTTTGGGCGATGGAACGATCAGGTGTCTTTCGCGGCCGGTATCACGTTTTGGGTGGCACGCTTTCTGCGCTGGATGCGATCGGACCTGATGAGCTTCGCATTCCCAAGCTTGTGGATCGGGTTGCGGGTGAAGATATCACCGAGGTCATTTTGGCCTTGAATGCAACCGTCGACGGTCAGACGACAGCACACTACATCGCTGACGCGCTAGATGGACACTGCAAGGTCACCTCGCTGGCGCAAGGTGTCCCAATCGGCGGCGAGCTTGACTATCTTGACGATGGCACCATCGGCGCGGCGATGTCGGCCCGGCGCAACGTCTGAAACGACGAACGCCGCGCAAATCACTGCGCGGCGTCCGAAAAGCGTAACTGGATGAGGATCAATCCTCGTCGTCGTCCCCGTCTGCATCGTTCGGCAAGTTGAAGAAGCTGTCCGCGTCCGGCACATCGTCCGTCTTTTCTTCCAGCTCTTCGCCAGTGTCGCTCAACGTGAAGGTCTCCAGACCGGAAATGGCCGAAGGGATCTTCGGTTCCGGATCCATGCCCAGCGATTGCTCGGTCGAGACCAGTTTCCGGCGCTCGTCGTCCGACATCACAACGCCTTCTTTGGCTTTCTTGGCAGCCGCTTTCTGAACGGCCGCGTCAAGTTCGGACTGCTTGGTCAGGCCCAGAGCAACCGGATCGACGGGCTGGATGTTCGAGATGTTCCAGTGCGTTCTTTCACGGATCGACTGGATCGTCGGCTTGGTGGTCCCGACCAGCTTGGAAATCTGGCTGTCTGCCAGTTCGGGGTGGAACTTGACCAGCCAAAGAATGGCGGCCGGGCGATCCTGACGCTTGGACAGCGGTGTGTAGCGCGGGCCGCGGCGTTTTTCTTCACCGACTGCCGCTGCGTTGAACTTCAGCTTCAGCTTGTGAAGCGGGTCTTTCTCCGCTGCATCCAGCTCTTCCTGCGTCAGCTGGTTGTTCGCGATCGGGTCAAACCCTTTGACACCTGCCGCAACATCGCCGTCTGCAATGCCTTGAACTTCAAGCTCGTGCAGGTCGCAGAAATCCGCAATCTGCTTGAAGCTGATGGTCGTATTGTCAACGAGCCAGACCGCTGTCGCCTTGGCCATGATCGGCTTGTTCATTGCATTTCTCCTGACATAACTCTTCTGTGCCGTGGAAGCGGCTGCCCGGTTTGGGCCATTTCCTCGATTTCGGGGAAGTTGAGCCGCTATATAGTGATGCGAAGGCGCGGAGGGAAGCGAGAAATGCGATTGCTGCTGGCACTCTTGATCATGACCGGCATGGCACACGCCGAAGGTGAGCGCGCCGGGCGCTTTGACTACTACGTTCTCGCGCTCTCTTGGGCACCGTCTTGGTGCGATCTCGAAGGGGATGAACGGGGCGCTTTGCAATGCGATCCCGCACGCGACGCGGGCTGGACCCTTCACGGTCTTTGGCCCCAGTTCGAAAGGGGCTGGCCCAGCTATTGCAGAGGGCTAGCCCGCAACCCATCGCGCAGCGTCACGGCGGCGGAAGCGCCCCTCTATGGCTCTGGCGGGTCCGCTTGGCATCAATGGAACAAGCATGGTCGTTGTTCTGGGCTATCCGCCCGCGCATTCTACGATCTGTCTGCGGAAGCGTTTGAAGGCATTGCAAAACCTGAAATTCTGCGGCGCATCACTGAAGAGATGCGGCTTCGGCCAAGCGTCATCGAAGCCGCCTTTCTGGAAGCCAATCCGGACCTGTCGTCTGAAAGCGTCACGATCACATGCAAGGCCGGGCGGATAGCGGAAGCCCGGATTTGCCTTACGAAAGACTTGAACCCTCGCCGCTGTGGGTCTGACGTGATCCGCGACTGCACCGCCACTTCCGGTTTCCCACCGATCCGCTAGGCGACGCCAGCAACCTCCAGCACAATCTTCCCGATGTGATCCGCTTCCAGCGCCTTGTGGGCTTCCGCCGCCTGATCCAACGGAAAACGCGCATCCATCACGGGGGCGATCCGTCCCGCAGCAAGAAGAGGCCATACCTCGCGTTCTAGCGCTTCCCGGATCTCGGCCTTGGCGGCATCGGACTGCGGTCGCAAGGTTGAGCCGGTGATCGTCAGTCGCTTCACCATGACTTGCGCAAAGTTCAACTCTGCTTTCGGACCGCCGAGAAATGCAATAAAGACAAGGCGTCCATCGGGCTTCAGCGCTTTGACATCACGCGCGATGTAGTCACCCCCGACCATATCAAGGATGACGTCCGCACCGCCTTCTGCTTTCAGGACGGTGACGAAATCCTCCTCGCGATAATTGATCGCGCGCTCTGCACCGAGCTTCTCACATACGCCGCACTTGTCGTCCGATCCTGCGGTCGCAAAGACTCTTGCGCCGAAGTGGCGCGCAAGCTGGATGGCTGTCGTGCCAATGCCCGATGTACCGCCGTGCACCAGAAACGTCTCGCCCGACTTCAATCCGCCCCGCATGAAGACGTTGGTCCACACCGTGAAGAACGTCTCAGGCAGGCAGGCCGCCTGATCGAGTGACATTCCCCGCGGAACGGGCAAAGCGTGGACAGCGGGTGTGCAGACATACTCGGCGTATCCCCCACCCGGCAAAAGGGCACAAACAGTATCGCCAACGGACCAGCGCGAC
>CAZMKY010000468.1:0-10133 GCA_964566835.1 uncultured Rhodobacterales bacterium | reverse complement strand
AGTTTCCGGGCCTGTCCGTCAGCGTCCATGCCGCCGCGCGTTGGGCGGAAGACAAGAACGCCCTGGCAGAGGCAAAGGCGGCTGTCGGTGCGGCCGACATCGTCATTGCCAACCTCTTGTTCCTCGAAGATCACATCGAAGCCATTTTGCCTGACCTGCGCGCAGCACGGGAGCGTGCAGACGCTTTCGTCGGGGTCATTGCCGACAATGCCGTCGTCCGCCTGACCAAGATGGGCGATCTCGATATGAGCGCGCCCAGTTCAGCGGCCATGCAGCTTCTGAAGAAGCTGAGAGGTACGGCCAAACCTTCCGCCGCGTCTGGTCAGAAGCAGATGAAGATGCTGCGGCGTTTGCCGAAAATCCTGAAGTTCATCCCTGGCAAGGCGCAGGACCTCCGGGCGTGGTTCTTGTCCATGCAATATTGGCTGGGCGGATCCGACGACAATGTCGAAGAGATGATCCGCTTCCTTGTTCAACGCTACGGAGGCTGGACCGGCCGCGAAGCGCGGGCGCCGATCGATTACCCGGATGTCGGGCTTTATCACCCGGACCTTGCGCAACGTATCACAACGGATGTGGACGAACTGCCCGGACCTTCGGCGCCGGTCGCCACGGTTGGTCTGCTTATGTTGCGGTCGTATATCCTTGCCTCGGACACGCAGCACTACGATGCGGTCATCAGGCGATTTGAGGCTTCCGGCATTCGTGTGCTGCCGGCGTTCGCTGGCGGGCTTGACGGACGGCCTGCCATCGAGACGTTCATGGCCGGCAAGGTCGATGCCCTGGTCTCTCTGACCGGGTTCAGTCTTGTCGGCGGCCCGGCCTATAATGATTGTGACGCTGCGGTTGAGACGCTGACCGCTCTGGATGTGCCTTATGTTGCGGCCCATCCTTTGGAGTTCCAGACGCTTGGCGAATGGGCCTCCTCGGCGGGTGGCCTTGGGCCGGTTGAGACCACGATGCTGGTTGCCCTGCCGGAAATCGATGGAGCGACCAACCCGACGGTCTTTGCCGGACGACATGGTGATCAAGGCTGCACGGGATGTGCGCATGCGTGTCGTGGCGCCTCTTTGGTCAATGCCATGGCGCCTTGTCACGAGCGTGTAGACGCCTTGGTCGAAAAGACCGCGCGACTTGCCCGACTGCGCCGATTGGAGCGTCGCGATCGCAAGGTCGGGATCGTCCTCTATGGTTTCCCGCCCAACGCAGGTGCCGTGGGAACAGCAGCCTATCTTTCGGTGTTCGAGAGCCTGTTCAATACTCTGACGGCCATGAAGGCATCAGGCTACCAGGTCGATTTGCCGGAAGACGTAGGCGCGCTTCGCAAGGCGGTGCTTGAAGGCAATGCAAGGGATCTTGGCCAGTCCGCCAATGTTGCTGATCGCGTTTCCGCTGAACGGATCGTGGCGGAATGTCCCTGGCTGGATGAGATCGAAGCGGTCTGGGGACCGGCCCCGGGACAGGCGCAAAGTGACGGGCGCGACGTCTTCGTGTTGGGGCAGCACTTTGGAAATGTCTTTGTCGGTGTGCAGCCTGTCTTCGGATATGAAGGCGACCCGATGCGCCTGCTCTTTGAAAAGGGTTTCGCGCCGACCCACGCCTTCGCAGCTTTCTACCACTGGCTGAAGCAGGACTTCGGTGCCGACGCGCTTTTGCATTTTGGAATGCACGGCGCATTGGAGTTCATGCCCGGCAAGCAGTCGGGACCTGGCGGCGCATGCTGGCCGGATCGGCTGATTGGCGAATTGCCGAACATCTATCTCTATGCGGCGAACAACCCATCCGAGGCCACGCTGGCCAAGCGTCGATCCAACGCGGTGACGGTGACGCATTTGACCCCGCCGTTGGCTTCGGCCGGGCTTTACAAGGGGCTTCTTGATCTGAAAGACAGCCTTGGCCGTTGGCGCGCCTTGTCGCCGGACGCCGTCGAACGATCCGATCTTGAAGCGATGATCCGCGATCAAGCGGCAGCCGTGGATCTGGAAGGTGCGCCTGAACTGCTTTGGCAGAAGATCATCGAGACGGAACAAGCGCTGATCCCAGACGGGTTGCACGTTGTTGGCGCCGGGATGGACGCGGAAAAACGCGCCGCGCTTTTGTCTGTCATTCCGGACCTGACGCCAGAGGCGGCCGTGGAACTGGACGCACAGCTGTCGGAAGAAACGGAAGTCGGCGGGCTCCTTCGGGCGCTCGATGCGCGCTTTGTGCCGCCAGTACCGGGGGGCGACTTGATTCGGTCACGTGAAATTCTGCCGACCGGGCGGAATATCCACGCCTTTGACCCCTTCCGGATGCCGACGGCTTTTGCCATGGCCGATGGCCGACTTCAGGCGGATCGCCTACTTGAAGCGCATGAGGGCCTGCCGCGGTCGGTCGCGCTGGTTCTTTGGGGATCGGACAACATCAAGACGGATGGGGGCCCCATAGCGCAGGCGTTGGCGTTGATTGGTGCAGTGCCGCGGTTCGACAGTTATGGCCGTTTGTCAGGTGCAGATCTGATCCCCTTGGCCGACCTGGGTCGCCCTCGGATCGACGTGGTGATGACATTGTCCGGGATCTTCCGCGATCTTCTGCCATTGCAGGTGCGGATGTTGGCCGAGGCCGCGTGGAAGGCTGCCAACGCGGATGAGCCACTGGACCAGAACTTTGTCCGGGCGCATGCGCTGGCCTATGCGGAGGCAAATGGTGGCGACATGGAAACTGCGTCGCTGCGCGTCTTTTCCAATGCAGAAGGCGCCTATGGTTCCAATGTGAACCTGATGGTCGATGGATCGGCTTTTGGCGATGAAGACGAGTTGGCGGACGCTTATCAGGCGCGGAAGAGCTTTGCTTATGGTCGAAACGGCAAGCCCGCGCAGAATGCAGAGTTGCTGCAAGCCACGCTGAAGGATGTCGAGCTTGCCTATCAAAATCTGGAATCGGTCGAACTGGGGGTTACCAGCGTTGACCACTACTTCGACACGCTTGGCGGCATTGCACGTGCGGTAAAGCGCGCGCGGGGCAAGGAAGCGCCCGTCTACATCGGTGATCAGACGCGGGGATCAGGCAAAGTTCGGACGCTGCGCGATCAGATTGCGCTAGAGACGCGGACCCGCAGTCTGAATCCGAAGTTCTTTGAAGGCCTGTTGGAGCATGGCCACGAGGGCGTTCGTCAGATTGAAGCGCACGTGACGAACACCATGGGGTGGTCCGCAACGACCGGACAGGTCGATCCATGGGTTTACCAGCGGATATCCGAGACCTTTGTACTGGACGAAGACATGCGCAAGCGGCTTGCAACGCTGAACCCAGAAGCCAGCGTGCGCATGGCAAACCGACTGCTTGAAGCCTCGGACCGCGCTTACTGGACGCCGGATGATGAAACGCTTGCCGCCTTGCAGGGCGCGGCGGACGACCTTGAAGATCAGATGGAAGGGATCGCCGCGGAATGACCTGCTTTGCCCTTCACGCACATGCCGGACGGGGGCTCTGCCCCGGACCCCGGGATATTTCAGGACCAATGAAAGGGGCGTTATGCCCCGGAAAGGTGGCCATATGAGCCCCAGAGACGAACTTGATGTGCCCCGCCTGAAGGCGGCCTCTGGCATCCGCCGGGGCGAAGATGGTGAGGGCTCGGTTCAGGTCCACCAGGATGCGTCGATGAAGATCGAAGGGGCGAAGGTCTTTTCCGTCTACGGCAAGGGTGGGATCGGCAAGTCCACCACGTCTTCGAACCTTTCGGCGGCGTTTTCGACGCTTGGAAAACGTGTTCTGCAGATTGGTTGCGATCCGAAACACGACAGCACGTTCACGCTGACCGGCAGCCTCGTTCCGACAGTGATCGATATTCTGAAGGAGGTCGATTTCCACGCCGAGGAGCTTCGTCCTGAGGACTTTATGTTCGAGGGCTTCGGCGGGGTTATGTGTGTCGAAGCGGGCGGGCCGCCGGCAGGCACCGGCTGCGGCGGCTACGTCGTCGGACAGACTGTAAAGCTCCTGAAGCAGCATCACATGCTGGACGACACGGATGTCGTCATCTTCGACGTTCTGGGCGACGTTGTCTGCGGTGGGTTTGCTGCACCGCTTCAGCATGCAGATCGCGCCTTGATCGTAACAGCAAACGATTTCGACAGCATCTACGCGATGAACCGCATCATCGCGGCCGTCGAGGCAAAGAGCCGGAACTACGGCGTGCGGCTTGCAGGCTGTGTGGCCAATCGTTCGCGCGATACGGATGAAGTCGACCGTTACTGTGACGCTGTCGGATTCAAGCGGGTTGCGCACATGCCGGATTATGATGCGATCCGGCGCTCTCGCCTGAAAAAGAAGACTTTGTTCGAGATGCCGGAGGAGGACGATATCCTCGCCGCGCGGGCCGAATATATCGCACTGGCAGAGAAACTCTGGAATTCCGTCGGAGAAGACCCTCTGACGCCGTCGCCTTTGCCGGATCGCGAAATCTTTGAGCTTCTGGGGTTTGATTGATGACCTATGAAGCCACACGCGACCGGCTGGAAGTCTATTTCGACAAGACCGCAGCCAAGGCATGGGAAGCCATCACGTCGGACGCTCCGGTCAGCCGTATCCGGCAGACCGTGCGCGCCGGTCGCGATGCCATGCGGGCAGAGTTGCTGAACCTTCTGCCAGCCGACCTGAGCGGCGCGCGCGTGCTGGACGCCGGCTGTGGGCCGGGGCAATTGTCGGAAGCATTGGCCTTGCGCGGCGCGACGGTCGTCGGTGTTGATATATCGCCCAGTCTGATCGATGTGGCGCGGCAGCGGATCGCTCCGGAAGTTGCGCACAAGGTGGCGTTCCAGACTGGCGATATGCTGTCCGTCGATCTAGGCCGTTTTGACCATGTCGTCGCGATGGACAGTCTGATCCACTATGCCGCCGATGACATCGCCTTGGCGCTGGACAAACTGGCGGTTCGCACCTCGGAAAGCATCGTTTTTACCGTTGCGCCCAAGACGCCGCTTTTGATGGCGATGTGGTGGGCCGGAAAGGCGTTCCCGCGATCGGACCGGTCCCCGGCGATCCGCCCCCATAGCACAAGCGGCCTGAACAAGATGATGGGCATGATCGGCAGTGGTATCAGGCTGACGGAAGGCGCCCGTGTGAACAGCGGATTCTACATTTCGCAGGCCATGGAGGCGCGGAAGTGATCCTTGGCCGGGCGCATATCAAACGCATGGGGCTGAAGTATCTGCCCTTCTCCGACGCGGCGTCGGATGATTTGCCGCTTGGTCAGTTGCTGCGCCTTTCGTTGTTCCAGGTCTCTGTGGGCATGGCCACTGTCATGCTGCTTGGCACGTTGAACCGGGTCATGATTGTTGAGCTTTCCGTACCTGCGATGATCGTCGCGGTCATGATCGCGCTGCCGGTTCTGATCGCGCCGTTCCGAGCGCTGATGGGGTTCCGGTCTGACACTTACAAAAGCGCTATTGGCTGGAAGCGTGTGCCTTACCTTTGGTTCGGATCGATCTGGCAAATGGGCGGCCTGGCGGTCATGCCGTTTGCATTGCTGGTTCTCGGCGGAGGCGGCGCGTTGGATGTGCCTTTCGCCGGCGAAGTTCTGGCTGCGATTGCATTCCTGATGACCGGCCTTGGTCTTCATATGACCCAGACAGCAGGTCTGGCTCTGGCCTCTGATCGTGCGACGGATGAGACCCGACCACGGGTCGTGGCGCTTCTTTACGTCATGTTCCTTGTTGGCATGGGGGTCTCTGCCATCATCGTGGGCTGGCTCCTGCGGGATTTCACGCCGCTGAAGCTGGTTCAGGTCGTGCAAGGCGCGGCGGTTCTGACTGTCGTTCTGAATGTGATTGCGCTTTGGAAGCAGGAGCGCGTGCGCCCCATGAGCCGCGAAGAGCGCGCTGAGGCGCGACCCGCCTTCAAGGCCGCATGGGCCGACTATACCAAGGGCGGTGATGCCGGGCGGCTGCTTGCGGTCGTCTTCTGCGGGACCTTGGCGTTCAACATGCAGGACGTTCTGCTGGAGCCCTATGGTGGCGAAATCCTTGGTCTCAGTGTATCGGCGACGACGCTTCTGACGGCGCTCTGGGCGCTTGGGGCGTTGATCGGCTTCGCTTTGGCGGCACGCTGGCTGCAAGGGCAACTCAGCCCCTACCGGATGTGCATGCGCGGTCTTTTGGCCGGGATTGCAGCGTTTTCCTGTGTTGTCTTCTCGGCGCCGATGGCGTCGCCTGTTTTGTTCTATCTCGGTGCTTTCGGCATCGGGTTGGGTGGCGGCCTGTTCGCGGTCGCCACTCTGACGGCAGCCATGACGCAGCGGGCCGCGGGCGCGCATGCCGGTCAGGGACTGGCGCTTGGCGCATGGGGCGCGGCGCAAGCCACAGCGGCCGGTCTGGCCATCGCATTGGGCGGCACGATCCGGGACGGCATCGGCGCCTTGGCCGAAGCCGGTGTGTTCGGGGCCGCCTTGACCTCACCCGCGACGGGATACTCCGTCGTCTATCACCTGGAAATCGGACTCTTGTTCGTCACGCTTGTCGTGCTTGGACCATTGATCCGGCTTTCCGCCCTTCAACCACAACCCACACCCTCGTCGGAAAGCAGCCGGATCGGGCTGGCTGACTTCCCGACTTAACACGAAAGGACACGCCATGGTCGGTGTCACATTCTTTGGAAACTTCGATCTCGCCTCTTTGGCGATCTGGGGCTTCTGGATCTTCTTTGCAGGGCTGATTTATTACCTGCAGACGGAAAACATGCGGGAAGGTTACCCGCTGGAAATGGAGGATGGCAGCGCCTCTCCGAACCAAGGGCCGTTTCCCGTACCAAGCCCCAAGACCTTCCTTTTGCCGCACGGCAAAGGTGAAGTGACGGTTCCTTCGGCCGAGAATGAAGCCAAGCATCGCCGTGAAGGTCTGGCGCTTGAGAAGACCGGGCCCACCGAAGGCTTCCCGCAGATCCCAACCGGTGATCCGATGGCTGACGGCGTTGGACCCGCCGCTTGGACGCCACGCGAAGATGCGCCGGAACTTGATGCCCATGGCAACGCCAAGATCACACCAATGGCTGCACATGAGGACTTCTTCATCTCGGCGGGGCGCGATCCGCGCGGCATGCCTGTCCTCAGCCGCGACGATCAGGTCGTCGGCCATGTGACAGACATGTGGATCGATGCGGCAGAGCAAGACGTGCGCTATCTCGAATATGAACTCGAAGCAGAGCACGGCAGCGGATCACGGCTTGTGCCAATCACCATGACCAAGGTGCAACCGCGCTGGGTTCTGGTGCAATCGCTGAACAGCGGCAGCTTCAACGGCGTGCCGCAAATCGGAACCGCAGGGCAGATCACAAAACTCGAAGAGGAAAAGATCTGCGCCTGGTACGCGGGCGGGACGCTTTATTCCTGACCTCCGGACTGGACGATGGGCGTCCCGCTCGACCGGGGCGCCTTCCAAAAAAGGGAGCCTGACAGATGTCTGATCATGACGATTTCACCGTGGAACCCGTGGAGGGGTTGCCCGAAGCTTTGCCTGAGGGAGAACGCATTCTCTGGCAAGGCCGACCCCGCACACGAACATTGGCGCGCGAAGCGCTCGGCCTGAATTGGGTTCTGGGGTATTTCGTCGTGATCGCCATTTGGCGAACGGCCGTCTCGTCGAACACGATGACCCTGACCGAAGCGATGGGAACGGCCGTTCCGTTCCTGGTGCTGGGTACCGTGGCTGCTGCGATCATCCTGCTGATCGCCTGGGTACAGTCTCGGGCCACGGTCTATACCATCACGACGGATCGTGTAGCGATGCGGATTGGCGCTGCTCTGACGCTGACGCTGAACATGCCGTTCAAGAAAATCGCTTCGGCGGATCTGGATCTTCGCAAGAAGGGCACCGGGACCATCGCCTTGACCACGGTCGGGGGCGTGAAGCTGAGTTACCTGATCCTGTGGCCGCATGTGCGCCCATGGCACATGAAGGTCACGCAGCCCGCCTTGCGTTGCATCCCCGATGCAGAGCGAGTTGCCCGATTGCTTTCCGAGGCGGTTGAGACCCGTGTCAGTCAGCCCGTCCTTTCGCGCGGCACGCCATCCGGCGCCGTGGCAGCAGAATAAGGAGCGGTCGGATGAGCCAACGCACAGATACCGGATTGTATTTCGACGCCGAAGCCCGCGCGATGGAGCGGCGCGACCGGGAGTTGATCCCGCGACGCTTGGTGATTGCGATGTTCTCGCTTGCGATCGCCGTCACTTTGTTGGTCGCGTTTGCGGTCGTCACGGGCAAGCCCTTGTCCGGGCAGCCAATCGAAAGTGACATTGCATCGGCCCGCACCATCACCTTGACCGGGGACGGGAAAGCGGCCCGGATCGTTGACGTCAACTCGGGCGAAGTTCTTCTGAACGCTGAAAACGGCGGCTTCGTTTCTGTCGTCATCGACGGGTTGGAACGCGCGCGCCTTGTGTCTGGCGTGACCGACAATCCGCCGGTGACTTTGGCGCTTTACGATACTGGGCGACTTTCTTTGCACGACCCTGCCTCGGGCTGGCGCACCGAGCTTAGCTCATTCGGACCCGGAAACACCGGAGTCTGGATCGAATTTCTCAAGGCCAAATGACACCAAAAAAGGGAACTGAAAGATGGCATTGATCAACAGAAGGACCGAGAGGGTGCCGTGCACCGTCGAAGTCTCTCACCGATTTGAAGAGTTGTCGGCCCATGTCCGGTTCGACAACGGCGCGACCGTTCACCCCGGTGACGCAGTGCTGGTCCATGGGCAGCCCGTGATGGCTGGATACGGCGAAGTCGTCGTGGAAAAGCGCGAGGCCACGATCACGCGGGCCACCCCGCTTGAGCGTCTCTGGACGCGTCTCACTGGCGATTTGGAATTCATGGAACTTTGCGAGTTCTCGTTCTCCGAGGAGGCCCGGCTATGAATGTACAGACCCCTGAACGCGTCAACGGCCATCACTCGCCCGTGTCACGGCACGGCACAACCGAGGCGCCGGAAACGGCAGACACCACCGAAATGGCGATGGAGACGACGCTTCTCAATCCGCGTTTCTACACGACCGACTTCGACGAGATGGACGCCATCGACGTGACGCCGGTCCGCGCAGATTGGGACACGCTGATTGCCCAGATGAAATCCGATCCGAACAAAGGTCATTTCAAGAAGAACGACGACTGGGATCAGATCGACTGGGACGGAATGGAGCCGGAGCTGAAGAAGGAATTCATCGACTTCCTCGTCTCATCCTGCACCGCTGAGTTTTCTGGCTGTGTTCTTTACAAAGAGATGAAACGGCGCGGGAACAACCCAGATATCTGCGAACTGTTCAGCTATATGAGCCGTGATGAGGCACGCCACGCCGGCTTCATCAATGACGCGCTGCGCGAAGCGGGCATTGCAGTAAACCTTGGCTTTTTGACGCGGGAAAAGAAGTACACCTATTTCCGCCCGAAGTTCATCTACTACGCAACCTACCTGAGCGAGAAGATCGGATACGCCCGGTACATCACGATCTACCGCCATCTGGAGGCAAACCCGGAGCACCGCTTCCACCCGATTTTCAAGTGGTTCAAGGAATGGTGCAACGACGAGTTCAGCCATGGTGAAGCCTTCGCCTTGCTGATGAAGACCGACCCCAAGCTAACGCAGACTTGGCAAAACAAGCTTTGGATCAAGTTCTTCCTGACGGCGGTCTATTCGACCATGTGGGTTCGGGATCATGCGCGACCCGCGTTTCATGACGCGCTGGGCGTGGACATTGATTGGTATGATCAGGAAGTCTTTCACAAGACATCCGTCATCGCCCGTCAGGTCTTCCCAATCGAGTTGGACATCGACCACCCGAGGTGGCGTCCGGCCCTTGAGCAGATGAACCGCGCCTTCGTGGACATGGACCGGGCTCAGAAGACAGGCGGCGTCTCCGGGGCGCTGGGCAAAGTGTCGGCCGGACTTCGCGCCGGCATCGCCTTTGCGCGGCTCTATACCATTCCGTCGAAGAAGAATGACGTGCCGGAGAGTGTCCGGCTGGAGCCGGCTTATTGAAGATGCGCGAGGGGCTCTGCCCCTCGCGCACCCCGGGATACTTCCGGACCAGTGAAAGGGTCATTTGACCGATGAGTGAGATAGGGATCGCAGTTGCAGCCGCGCTGTTTCTCTGGTGGTTTTCCACCGGCGCG
>CAZMKY010000467.1:0-1615 GCA_964566835.1 uncultured Rhodobacterales bacterium | reverse complement strand
GCCCCGATGGCGACGACGCCCGCTGCGACGCCTAGGAGCGCAGAACGGAGCGCAAAGCTGGTCAATATCGTGCGGCGGGTTGCGCCAAGTGTTTTCAGGATTGCCGCCTCGTAGGTGCGGGCGCGGACGCCTGCGGCAGCGGCCCCGATCAAAACGATACCGCCTGTCACGAGCGTCGCGAGTGCGCCGTAAGTGATGGCGGCAGCAATGCCTGCCAGGACGTCGCTGACGCGTTCAATCGCGTCTTTCACGCGGATTGCAGTGATGTTGGGATAAGCGTTGGACACCTCGCGCAGGATCGCGCCTTCAGCTTCTACATCTGCATAAACAGTAGCGATATGGCTGTGTGGTGCGCCTTGGAGAGCGGAGGGGTTCATCGACATGATGAAGCCGATACCCGCCGTTGAGAAGTCGACTTCGCGCAAGCTGGTGATCTCGGCTTTGATATCGCGACCGAGAATATTGACGGTGATCTCGTCACCTAGATTCAGACCCATCTCGAGCGCTTCTTCGGTTGCGAAGCTGACTTGCGTGGGGCCGGAGTAATCCTCAGGCCACCATTCGCCGTGGGTGATAACGGCTTCCTCGGGTGGCGCCACGGAATAGGTCACGCCGCGATCACCCTGAAGAACCCAATGGTCGCCAGCCGTTTCGGCGGCGGGGCGGCCATTGATTTCGGTGATGATACCGCGAAGCATCGGGGCGCTTTCAATGGTCTCAACCGCTGGATTGGCTTCGAGACGAGCGCGGAAGTCTTCGAGCTGGTTGGGCTGGATGTCGACCATGAAGAAAGAAGGCGCTATCTCCGGCAAGTCGCGATCGATTGCGCTGCGCAGGTTTATGTCGATCTGTCCAACAGCGGCCAGGACTGTCAGCCCAAGGCCCAATGACAGCACCACTGACGCGGCTTCCCCGCCCGGACCACCGACAGAGCCCAGCGCAAGACGGGACGCGCTGCGGCCTCGGAACATCCGCGCGCGGGCAGCGCGACGAGAGAGGGCGCGGGCTGCCCAAGCTGCGATAACGAGGACGAAGAACGACGCCAGCAGACCACCAGCAGACCAGAGCGTAAGTGTGAAGAGGCCCGAGAATTGTGCTGCCAGACCGACCAGCACTGTAAAAAGCGCGCCGGTCAAAAAAAGCCAACGTACACGAGGCAGGGCTGCAGAGGCGTCGGCACCTCCCCGGAAGAGCGCTGCTGCGCGGACGTTTTCAGTTTTGGCAAGCGGCCAGATCGTGAAGATAAGCGCTGCGAGAAGACCGTACAGGCCAGCTTCGGCCAACGGGCCAAAGTAAAGGCTAATTTCGGCGGGGACCGGCAAACGTGCTTCGATCAACGGAGCAAAGAGGATCGGAACCACCGCTCCCAAAGCGAGCCCGATCGCAAGACCGACAAGCGTCAGAACGCCTATCTGGATGAAGTAGCTGAGGAAGATGGTTTTGCTGTCAGCACCAAGCGTTTTGAGGGTCGCGATGACTTCGGTTTTTTCAGACAGGTAGGCCCACACAGCGGACGACACCCCTACCCCGCCCACAGCGAGGCCTGCGAGACCCACAAGGACAAGGAAGGCTCCAAGACGGTCGACAAACTCTGAGACACCAGGAGCGCCGTTAC
>CAZMKY010000466.1:0-1579 GCA_964566835.1 uncultured Rhodobacterales bacterium | reverse complement strand
GGCCATGGTCATGTGCCCCTGCGTTGATGGGCTTAGCCACAACGAGGCGGAAGAGATCACGAAGGACTGGGCCCGCGCCGGGGCGGACGTGCTTTACCACGCGGTGGTCGAGACGGCGGAGATTGTGGAGTGAAGGGCGCCATCGCACCCACCCTGCGGCGCGGGCAAAGCGCTTGGTTGAGGACAACACAGATATGACTTCACACGCATCTCTCGACGAAACCCAGATCCGCATCGACCTCGCTGCTGCGATCCGGCTGTCTTGCCGGAACGATTGGCACGAAGGGGTCGCGAACCACTTTTCTGCCGCCGTCAGTGCGGATGGCCGAAAGTTCCTCGTGAACCCGCGCTGGGTGCATTGGAGCCGGGTAAGGGCGTCAGACCTCGTGCTCTGCGATGCGGATGACCCCTCGACCATGGACCGGCCAGATGCGCCGGACCCAAGCGCGTGGTCGATCCATTCGGCGCTGCACCGCAAGCTGCCGCAAGCCCGTGTCGCGCTTCACATCCACCCGCCACATGCGACGGCTCTGGCGGGTCTCAAGGATCCGACGATCAAGCCGATCGATCAGGTGACGGCCCGCTTCTACAACCGCCTGGCCTACGATATGGCCTTCGGCGGGATCGCTACGGCGGAAGAGGAAGGCGAACGGATAGCCGATGCCATCGGCGATAAGAAAGCCGTCATGATGCAGAACCACGGCGTGACCACCTTGGGTGAGACGGTGTCGGAAGCGTGGGACGCGCTTTACCACCTTGAACGCGCGGCACGGACGATGATGCTGGCCTATGCCTCGGGCCAGGAACTGGCCGTCATGGGCGACAACCTTGCCGAAGATGTCGCCATGGAGTGGCAGGTCGATGAGCCGCAGCAGACGGCGCATTTCGCGGAAATGAAGCGGATCCTCGACATCGAGGAACCGGATTACAAAGACTAACGCCCCGGGGCGCTGCCCCGGACCCCGGAGTATTTCCGGCAGACTGATAGGGAGTTTCAGATGAGCACGGTGATCAAGAACGGAACGGTCGTCACGGCGGACCTGAGCTACAAGGCCGACGTGCTGGTCGAGGGTGGCAGGATCGTGGAGATCGGCGAAGGCCTTTCGGGCGATACGGAGCTTGACGCGACGGGCTGCTACGTCATGCCGGGCGGGATTGATCCCCATACGCATTTGGAAATGCCGTTCATGGGCACCTATTCCACGGACGATTTTGAAAGTGGCACGCGCGCGGCGCTCTCCGGCGGCACGACCATGGTCGTCGATTTCGCGCTGCCGGCGCCGGGGCAGGGCCTGCATGACGCGCTGCAGATGTGGCACAATAAGTCGACCAAGGCGAACTGCGACTATTCCTACCACATGGCCGTGACATGGTGGGGGGAGCAGGTCTTCAACGAGATGGCCGAGGTCGTCGGGCGCGGCATCAACACCTTCAAGCATTTCATGGCCTACAAGGGCGCGCTGATGGTGAATGATGACGAGCTCTATGCCTCGTTCATGCGGTGTGCCGAGCTCGGGGCGACGCCGCTCGTACATGCCGAGAATGGCGACGTGGTGGCCGAGCTTCAGCGCAAGCTGAT
>CAZMKY010000465.1:0-2260 GCA_964566835.1 uncultured Rhodobacterales bacterium | reverse complement strand
GACAATGAGTGGGGTTATTCCTGTCGTCTGGGCGACATCACCCGGATGGTCGCAGGGCAACTGTGACCGACCACCGTCCAGAGGGGCTGACGGCTTACCTGACCGTGACGGCCGCCTACTGGGCCTTCATGCTGACCGATGGCGCGTTGCGGATGTTGGTGCTTTTGCACTTCCACACGCTTGGCTTCTCGCCAGTTCCCTTGGCCTACCTCTTCCTGCTGTATGAGTGTGCTGGGATCATCACCAACTTGTCGGCGGGCTGGATCGCGGCGCGGTTCGGGTTGACCACAACGCTCTATCTCGGACTCGGTATTCAGATTGTTGCCCTTCTCGCGCTCGCGCGCCTCGACCCGACGTGGAGTGTTGCGACCTCCGTCATCTTCGTGATGGCTGTTCAGGGCCTGTCCGGGGTCGCCAAAGACTTGTCCAAGATGTCGTCGAAAAGCGCGGTGAAAGTTCTGGCACCGTCGGACGGCGGTGCGTTGTTCCGTTGGGTGGCCGTGCTGACCGGATCGAAGAACGCCGTCAAAGGCCTTGGCTTCTTTCTGGGCGCCGCGCTTTTGGCCATCGCGGGCTTCAAGGCATCGGTGCTGGGGATGGCCTCAATCCTGTCGGTGATCCTGATTGGCGTGGTCTTCTTCATGCCGTCAGGCCTGCCAAAGGGGAAAAAGGGGGCCAAGTTCCGGGACGTCTTTTCCACCGATCCGAATGTGAACCGTCTGTCCGCGGCGCGCATGTTTCTTTTCGGTGCGCGCGACACGTGGTTTGTTGTCGGTATCCCGATCTACTTCAAATCGGTCCTGTCCGACGGAACGCCCGAAGGTGCGACCCGCGCGTTTTTCCTCGTTGGCGCTTTCATGGCGATCTGGATCATCGCCTATGGCGGCGTCCAGTCCGCTGCCCCGCAGATCCTGAAGCTCAATCGTGGCGGGACGTTAAAGCGTACGGTCTATGCCGCCAGAAACTGGGTCGGTGCTTTGGTGGTTGTCCCTGCAGTGCTGGCGGCCATCGTGTTCTGGTCTGATGGTCCGTCAACGACGCTGACAATCGTGCTCGTCATCGGCTTGTTGGTCTTTGGCGCTCTCTTTGCCGTCAATTCGTCCGTGCATTCGTACCTTATTCTCGCATTTACCTCTGCCGAACGGGTCACGATGGATGTCGGGTTTTACTACATGTCGAACGCTGCGGGACGCCTTCTGGGCACGCTTCTTTCGGGGTTGTCATACCAGGTAGGCGGTCTGCCGCTCTGCCTTGCAACAGCGGCACTGATGACGGCGCTCAGCTGGTTTTTCGCCCGCCGACTGGCGATGGCGAACGCGTAGTTAACCCGGATCGAACTTTTTTCGGATCGGAAGGGAACCATGCAGCGGGTCCTGCATTAATCCTTCGTAGAATGATCTGGGACAAGCGACCATGCAGTGGAATGACATTTCCGACAATTGGCCAGCAATGACCGAAGCTGTTCAGGCCCGATGGCCTGAAACGGATCCTGAAGCGGTCGCAGATCTGGGCGGCAATCGCGCTGCGTTCAATGCTTATCTTGGCCAAGTCTACCGGATGTCGCCGCGCGAAGCCGAAGAACAGATAGACGAGTGGCTGCAAGGTCCGATGCCCACGGACGCTTTGCTGGACGAACATCACGACAACGAAAGCATCAAAGCCAGCGGCGCACATATCCCGCCCGGCGAAGATGTATACGCCGAGGATGGTGACTTTGGGGATGATCGCGTTAGCGAGACTCCAATGGGGCGGCATTAAGCTTAACGGAAAAGAAAAGAAAACAGCGCAAATCTCAGGATCAAGCGTGCAGAGACGTCAAGGAGGATGGACATGACACTGCAGTATGACACCATTGACTGGTCGACTTTGGCCCCGAACGTTGCCCACGTTTTTCCTCATACCGATATTGATGCTCTGACAGCACTTGGTGATGACGGCGATGCCGGACTGCGCCACATCGCGTCCTCCCAGGATCTGACTGTCGAAGAAGCGGAAGAAATGCTGGCAGACCGGGTCCTTGTGCAGCAAATGCCAGCCTTTCAGGTCGCCGCAGAGTAAGAGCCCAAAATCTACAAGCGGGAAGCGGCGCTCTTGCGCGGCGCTTTTTGCTGTTGCTATCTGCGCGACATGCGCGCCATCGATGACCGCGGCCCTGCACCGCGTTGCCCCACACCTTTCAATGCCACGGCCTATGTCCTTGCCGAGGGTATGAAGACGCCGGACAAGATCGCTCTTGCCGTTCTTGGACCGTCGCGTGCTG
>CAZMKY010000464.1:0-13730 GCA_964566835.1 uncultured Rhodobacterales bacterium | reverse complement strand
GTGGAGCCGAATGAGATTCTGGACGATCCGGTGCTGGAAGAGCGGGCGCGCGATCTTTCTCAAGGGTTGAGATGCCTTGTCTGCCGCAACGAGAGCATCGACGAGTCCAACGCCGATCTCGCGCGTGACCTCCGCCTTCTCGTGCGTGAGCGCCTCGTCGCCGGGGATACCGACGACGAAGTGATAGAATTCGTCGTCGCGCGCTACGGCGAGTATGTCCTGCTGACTCCTACGCGGGACGGTGCCAATCTCATCCTTTGGTGGGCCGGACCAGCCGGTCTTATCCTTGCGCTTGTACTGGCGCTTGCATATCTGCGAACGCGCAGGCCCGGGGCGGCCGATGACGCCCTGACCGACGACGAGCAGGCCCGTCTCGAAAGAATTCTTGACGAGTGACGTGCCGTCCCCCCTTTTCCGAACTGTCCGGTTCACTTATGTGGCTAGTGACGAAACGGAAGGATTAATGATGGAATACAAAGCCATCCGGCTGGACATCAGCGACGGCGCAGCGGTGATCACTCTCAATCGCCCCGATGTCATGAACGCGATGGACGTACAGATGCGGGCCGAAATCCTGGATGCCATCAGGACAGCGGAGCGGGGAGCACGGGTCATCGTGTTGACGGGCGCAGGCAATGCCTTTTGCTCCGGTCAGGATCTTGGCGGCGGAGCCAGTCTGGCGAGTGCCGATCTCGAGCGCATCCTCCGCGACGAATACATTCCCATGATCCGCGCCATCGCCGACACGCCACTGCCGGTGATCGCTGCGGTGAACGGTCCGGCCGTGGGCGCTGGGGCAAGCCTTGCCCTTGCGTCGGATGTCGTCATCGCAAGCGAGTCTGCGGTCTTTCTCCAGGCCTTCGCGCGAATTGGGCTGATGCCGGACGCGGGCGCGACCTATTGGCTTCCCCGCCAGATCGGAATGGCCCGTGCGATGGGTGCGTCTCTCTTCGCCAAGCCCGTGACCGCACGTGAGGCCGCTGAATGGGGCATGATCTGGGAAGCGGTCCCGGACGAGGATTTTGACGCGCATTGGCGCGCTCGAGTCGAGAAACTTGCAAGCGGTCCAACCGTTGCCTATGGCAACATGAAGCAGGCATTAAGGGGTGGGCTCGGCAAGTCGCTCGACGAACAATTGCTGTTCGAAGCGCGCCTTCAAGGCCAGTGCGGCAAGACGCGCGATTTCCGCGAGGGGGTCGTTGCCTTTGTCGAGAAACGGCCATCAAGTTTCGAGGGGCGTTGAGCGCCTTCAGAACATCATGCAATCGGCGCCCGGGGGCAGGGCGTCCGCGTCCTCGGGCAAGGTTGGCGTGTAATCAAAGCTCGCGATGGCCGCGCCCACGTCGAAGGCGATGAACACCTCATTCGAGCCGGGCCGCAGGGCAATCCCCTCTGGGTCAAGGCCGAACTCGACGAGGGATTGCGTGGCGAGCAGTTTGCCCTCCGCATCAAACTCATAGATGCTGTTTGACCCTTCCATGTCATCGACAATGAGCAGGTGCCCGGTCCGGGGATCTCGGGCTATTCCCTGCGCCTCGTAGAGCGGCGGGTCCAGGGTGAGTGTGTCAATCACGCGGAGCACCTCCCCGTCCGGCGACAACCAGCTCAGACGCTCGGGGTCATCTTCGACCGTGATGAGCGATCCGTCCGCGTCAACCGCAATGCCTTCCGTATCGGCCCATCCGCTTGAAATGCGAAAGGGCGCCCCGAGCGGATCGCCGGATTTCGAAAGGCGCTGAAACAGCCCCATGCCGTCGGATACGATCAGATCGTTGCCTTCGACGGAGATGGCTTTGATGCGAGAGAGATCCGAGCCGAACCGACGGAGTTCGTCGCCCTCTAGAGTAACCAGAACCACCTCCGGACCCTCGTTCGCAATCCAGAGACCGCAGAACGCGGGATCGTAATCGAGACTGGCTGGACGGTTCAAATCGTAGATCGCGGTCAGCTTGAGGTCGAGCGCGGCGGAGGGGCCGGCCATTACCAACGTCACAACGAGAAGTCTGAACCACATCACGCCTCTCCTTCGGATAAAACGAAACGTGGGGCCGATTTTAAAACCGTCAAGAAAAGCGGCGCCTTGCCGCTCTTCTCATTTGAAGAATCGAAGGCGCCGCATGGCCGCGCCCTGTACGCGCCAGTCTGTCAGCGGTCTTCCACGTCGACATAGTCGCGCATGGTCTCACCGACATAAAGCTGACGGGGGCGACCGATCTTCATCTGCGGATCAGAGATCATCTCTTTCCACTGGCTGATCCATCCCACCGTGCGTGCCAGAGCAAAGATCGGCGTGAACATCGAGGTCGGGAAGCCCATCGCATCGAGGATGATGCCGGAATAGAAGTCCACGTTGGGGTAGAGCTTCTTTTCCTTGAAGTAGGGGTCTTCAAGCGCGATGCGCTCCAGCTCTTTTGCGACTTGCAGCGTCGGGTTGTTTTCAACACCGAGCAGTTCCAGCACTTCGTCGGCCGACTGCTTCATGACGCGGGCGCGCGGGTCGGTGTTCTTGTAGACGCGGTGTCCGAAGCCCATCAGGCGGAACGGGTCGTTCTTGTCCTTGGCGCGGGCAATGTATTCGGGGATCCGGTCCACGGTGCCGATTTCGCGCAGCATCTCAAGGCAGGCCTGGTTGGCGCCGCCGTGCGCAGGGCCCCAGAGACAGGCGATACCGGCTGCGATACACGCGAACGGATTGGCGCCCGAGGACGATGCAAGGCGCACTGTCGATGTCGAGGCGTTCTGTTCATGATCGGCATGCAGCGTGAAGATACGGTCCATGGCGCGGCTGAGGATCGGATTGACCTCGTATTCCTCGCTCGGCACGGCAAAGCACATGCGCAGGAAGTTCGACGCGTAGTCGAGGTCGTTGCGCGGATAGACAAACGGCTGACCGATCGAGAACTTGTAGGCCCAGGCGGCAATCGTCGGCATCTTGGCGATCAGACGGATGGAGGCGACTTCGCGCTGCCATGGGTCCGAGATGTCGGTGGAGTCGTGGTAGAACGCCGACATGGCACCAACCACACCCGTCATAATGGCCATCGGGTGGGCGTCACGACGGAAGCCGCGATAGAAGTAGACCATCTGCTCGTGCAGCATCGTGTGCATGGTCACGCGATGCTCGAAGTCTTCCAGTTTGTCGGCCGACGGCAGTTCACCGTAAAGCAGCAGGTAGCAGACTTCGAGGAAGTGCGATTTCTCGGCCAGCTGGTCGATCGGGTAACCGCGGTGCAGAAGCTCACCCTTGTCGCCGTCGATAAAGGTGATCGTGCTGTCGCAGGACGCGGTCGAAGTGAAGCCCGGATCATATGTGAAGACATTGCCCTGCGCATAGAGCTTGCGGATGTCGATCACATCCGGGCCCGCCGTGGGCGAGTAGATTGGCAATTCCAGCTCTTCCCCGTTCAGGAGGAGTTTGGCTGTCTTCTGGTCCTGTTTGGTATCGGGCATCTGGCGTCCGGTCCTTCCACTTGCGCAGGTTCCCGGCAGAAGGGTCCCGCGGTCAAATTATGCACCCAAGGGTGCGGTTGGCCTCTAACGGGCCGCATCCTTCAAGCGAGCCAGTGTTTCATCCTGGCCCAGAACAAGCATCATATCATAGACACTGGGTGTGGCACTTCGCCCGGCTAGGGCGGCGCGAAGCGGGGCGGCAAGTTGGCCGAATTTCAATCCCCGAGCTTCCGCCGCGTCGCCCAGAAGACGCTCCAGCGTGTCGCGGTCCCAGCTAGCATTTTGCAGATGCGGCGTCAATTCACTCAGTATACCAATGGATACCGGGTCAAGTGCCTTGGCTGATTTCTCATCCGGGGTAATCGGGCGGCTGGCCAGTAGAAAGTGTGATTTTTCAATAAGATCAGGCAGTTTTCGGGTGCCGTTCTTCACAATGGGCAGGGTCCGGCGCAGCGCTTCACGTTTCTGTTCAGACAGGGCTTCGTGGCCTGCTGCAGCGCAGAAATCATCCAGCGCTTTCAACAGATCTTCGACCTCGGATGCCGAAATGTGCTGCCCGGACAGGTTCAGAAGCTTCTTGCCATCAAGCCGGGCGGGCGATTTCTTGATGCCGGAGAGGTCAAACCATTCCAGCGCCTCGGCCGTGGTGAAGAATTCGTCGTCGCCATGTCCCCAGCCGAGCCGCGCCAGGTAGTTCCGCATCGCCGACGCCGGAAAGCCCTCTTCCGCCCAAGCTTCCACCCCCAAAGCGCCGTGACGCTTCGACAGCTTCTTGCCGTCTTCGCCGTGGATCAGCGGGATATGCGCCCAAACCGGAACTTCCCAGTCCATGGCGTTGTAGACCAGCATCTGGCGGGCTGCGTTGTTCAAGTGGTCGTCACCCCGGATCACGTGGGTCACGCCCATGTCGTGATCGTCGACCACCACGGCCAGCATATAGACCGGCGTTCCGTCGGAGCGCAGGACGATCATGTCATCCAGCTGATCGTTGCGGATCGTGACGTCGCCCTGAACGGCGTCGCGAATGACCGTTTCGCCATCCCGGGGGGCTTTTACGCGCACCACGTATGGGGCATCGGGATGATCGGTCGCGTCCACGTCGCGCCATGGCGAGCGAAATAGCGTGGAGCGACCTTCGGCCCGCGCGGCTTCACGGAAGGCATCGATTTCTTCCGGTGTTGAGAAGCATTTATACGCCGCACCACTGGCCAGCATTTCTGCCGCGACGGCAGCGTGACGGTCCATCCGTTCGTGTTGGCTGATCGCGTCGCCGTCCCAATCGAGGCCAAGCCACTTGAGACCGGCAAAGATCGCCTCAGTTGCTTCAGGCGTGGAGCGTGCCCGGTCCGTGTCTTCGATCCGCAGCAGGAATTTGCCGCCGCGACCGCGGGCGTAGAGCCAGTTGAAGAGCGCCGTTCTGGCCCCGCCGATGTGAAGGTAGCCGGTGGGCGAGGGGGCGAAGCGGGTGACGACGGGCGTGCTCATAAGCGGCAGAACCTCTCGGATTGAACCGTCTGGCTTAACCTTTTGGAAACCATGGTTTGGGAACGTTCGCGAGGTGTAATCAACGGGCAGGAGGGTGGCAAGAGTGCTCAGGCGCCTTGGCGTGTTCGACCGGCAGCGTGGATACCTTTTCAATTGGACCCCGGTCGCCTACGGCGCCGGTATTGCGTGCTATTTCGCGTTGCCATCAGAGCCTGATCAACTGGCCTGGACCCTGCTCAGTGCGGCGCTTGCCATTGGCGTTGTCTTTGGTTGGCTGGTGCCAAGGCTACGTCGTTGGCCCTTGTTCGTTGCCCTTTTGATTGCTGTGGCCGGCATCTGTGTCGCCGGGCTTCGGTCTTATGACGTGGCCGCGCCCAAGCTGGATTGGCGCTACTATGGTCCGATTGAAGGGCGGATCGTGAAGATCGACAGATCACAGTCGGACGCCGTGCGACTGACGTTGGATCAGGTGCGCTTGATTGACATTGCACCGGACGACTTGCCCAGAAAAGTCCGGATCTCGCTTCATGGTCGGCAAGGCTTTCTGGCACCGGAGCCGGGGCAATTCATTGCGCTTACGGGGCATCTCTCCCCGCCTGCAGGTCCAGTGGAGCCCGGTGGCTATGACTTCAGGCGACAAGCCTGGTTTCAAGGGATCGGGGCCGTTGGATACACACGCATCCCCGCGTTGCTGATCGCACCACCCGGCGAGTTGGGGTTCGGCCTTTGGATCCAGACCGTTCGGCACAAGGTATCTTTGCATGTTCGCGACAGACTGCCCGGACCGACAGGCGGGTTCGCGACGGCAATCACGACTGGCGACCGCTCCGCCATTGCGCGAGAGACACTGGAGGATCTGCGGGCCACGAACCTGGCCCATCTTCTGGCGATCTCGGGCTTGCACATGGGGTTGTTGACGGGGGTCGTCTTTGCGGCGCTGCGAGGCGGTTTTGCCTTGTGGCCACGCTTGGCGCTGACGCGCCCCGTCAAGAAATGGGCCGCGATCGGTGCGTTGATTGCCGGCGGCATCTACCTGTCGCTGTCCGGTGGCAACGTCGCGACGGAAAGGGCGTTCATCATGGTCAGCGTCATGTTCGTCGCTGTCCTGCTGGATCGCCGTGCCATTACGCTCAGGGCCGTGGCGGTGGCCGCCCTGATCGTGCTGACGCTGCGACCAGAAGCGCTTTACGGTCCGGGCTTTCAGATGAGCTTTGCCGCCACGACAGCGTTGGTCGCGGTCTATGGCGCGCTCCGAGATTATGGGTTTCGGCGGGCAAGCGCGTTTCCGGCCTGGGCGGGCTGGATCGGGGGTGTCGCGCTCTCGTCGCTTGTCGCAGGCCTTGCGACGGCGCCGATCGCCGCGGCGCATTTCAACCAAGTGCCGCATTATGGGCTGGTGGCCAACGTCCTGTCTGTGCCGGTGATGGGGGTGCTGATCATGCCGTCGGCGGTTCTGGCGGCTGTGCTATGGCCCATCGGGCTGGACGGGATCGGCTTTTGGCTGATGGAGCAGGGCATTCTTTGGATTCTCATGGTCGCTGAATTTGTCGCCGATTGGCCCGGTGTCGTCAGTCGCGTGCCCGCACCGCCGCCGATGGTTTTGCCCATTCTGGCGCTGGCGGCGGTTTGGATCGTTCTCTGGAAGGGGCCTTGGCGCAGCGCTGGGGTTGTTGGAATGGCCTTTGCCTTCGGCACTTGGGCAACAGCGGATCGCCCTGCAGTGCTCGTGTCCGAGACGGGGCGGCTTGTCGGCTACATGACGGCGGACGGGCGGGCGCTGTCCAAGCCGACCGGTGACGGGTTTGCCGCACGGGTCTGGCTGGAGAATGACGGCGACGCGCAGGATCAGGGCCTGGCTGCAGCGCGATGGGGTGGAGATATCAGGGTTGGGGTCTGGCGGATCGCTCACGTCACTGGGCGAGACGCCGCCAATCGGGCGTCGGCGCTTTGCCCGCAGTATGATTTGACGATCGTCAGCGCGGATGTGGACGGCGTCGATTGCCAGATGATCACGCAGGAAGACCTTCGCCGCAGTGGTGCGGTGGCGCTTTTTGCAGAGGCAGGCGGAGGTTTGAAGATGGTCACGGTCGCCGAAACAACAGGCCGGCGACCGTGGTCTGAATAGCAATCAGTAGGTGCGGATCAGGCCGACGAGGCGGCCCTGAACCTTGACCTGATCATCGCGGTAAAGACGCGTTTCATAGGCCGGGTTTGCAGCTTCCAGCGCGATGGTGCCGCCGGACTGGCGGAACCGTTTCAATGTCGCTTCCTGATCTTCGACAAGGGCCACGACGATGTCGCCGTTGTCCGCCGTCGTCGTTTCGCGAATGACCACGATATCGCCGTTGTTGATGCCGGCGTCGATCATGGAATCACCTTTGACTTCAAGAGCATAGTGATGCCCTTTGCCCGACAGCATTGTCGATGGCACGGCGACGTTGTGGCTGACTTCGCTGATGGCGGCGATTGGCACACCCGCCGCGATCCGGCCCATGACGGGCAATTCGGTTGCGGACAATTCAGTCGGCATGGCGTTTGCAGGTTGCGGGACGCTTTGACCCGCGTCACCGTCGATGACACGCGGCACAAAGGTGGCGCCGGGATCCATGCTGTCCGGCAGCTTTACGATCTCAATCGCGCGTGCGCGGTGCGCAAGGCGTCGAATGAAGCCGCGTTCTTCCAGCGCCGTGATCAAGCGGTGAATGCCCGACTTGGAGCGGAGGTCCAACGCTTCCTTCATCTCATCGAACGAAGGTGGAACACCGTCCTTCTGGACGCGTTTATGGATAAAGTTCAGCAGTTCCAGCTGCTTCCGGGTCAACATCTGCACGATCTCCCCTCTGAGGACGTTCGGTTCATCCGAACTCGTTCAGGAGATGTTCTAGATGTGTTCTTGTTTTGTGTCAATCGTTTGGGGTCAGATCGACGACTTCGACCATGTCGCCAGCATCTCGGGGCGGGTCGTGGGGGGGACGAACGGCCAGACAATTTGCCGTCGAGAGTACGCTGAGAAGCGCGCTGTCCTGCCTCTCAAACACGGTGACCTCACCCTTTTCCATGCGGGCGCGCATGTAGTGTTCGCGCGGACCGTTTTGCCCGATGGCGTGGGCCAGCGGCAGGCTTTGACGCGGTGCCGCATCGGCGGGGCGTCCGGTCAAAGCCTGCAAGGCTGGCACAAGGAAAATGCGACCACAGACCATTGCACTGACGGGGTTGCCGGGCAGGCCGATCATTGGCGTATCCCCAAGTCGCCCAGCCATCAGGGGTTTTCCGGGGCGCATGGCGATCTTGTAGAATGATCGGTCCAGGCCCATGCCGGCGGCGACCTTACCGACAAGGTCATGGTCCCCAACGGACGCGCCGCCGATCGTGACGATCAGGTCAGCGCCTTCGGCCAGTCCAAGGACAGTCTCAAGCGCCGCTTCCGTGTCGCGCGCAATGGGCAGCAGGCGGGCGTGGCCGCCCGCGGCTTCAATCATGGCCGCCAGCCCGAATGTGTTGGAGGCGATGATCTGGTCGTCGTTCGGCATCTCGCCGGGCATCACAAGTTCGTCCCCCGTCGCGATCAGAGCGACGACGGGGCGGCGGTAGACCTTGACGCTTGGCGCGTTCATCGCGGCCAACAAGGCAAGGTCAGAGGGACTTAGGCGTCGGGGCGCGCTCAGGGTGCTGCCCTTTTTGAAGTCCGCACCGGAGGGTCGGACATAAAGTGCCGTGTCGGCATCTTCGCCGATCGTGATGGTGTCGCCTGTGCGCGTGACGTCTTCCTGGATGATGACGCGATCGGCCCCGTCCGGCACCGGGGCGCCCGTGAAGATCCTCACGGCCTGACCAGCCGCAACTGTCCCGGCAAAGGCTTGCCCGGCGGCCGCTTCACCGATGACCGTAAGCGTTCTGCCTGTCGCGACCTCACTGTCGCGGACGGCGTAGCCATCCATCACCGAGGCGCGGAATGGAGGTTGGTCGCGGTGGGCGGCAACGTCTTCTGCCAGAACGCGCCCAGCAGCGTCCCTGAGACCAACGCTTTCGACCGAGACCGGGCGCATCAGCGCCAGAACATGTGCCAGCGCCTCGGCCGTTGGGATCACGGTCGTGCCTCGTAAAGCCCTGATTTTCCGCCGTCTTTCAGCAGAAGTCGGATGCCTTCGATTCGCATGGATTTCTCGGCCGCTTTCACCATGTCGTAGATCGTAAGACACGCGACAGACACCGCCGTCAGGGCTTCCATCTCAACGCCCGTTTGCCCGCCGGTTTTGACCGTGGCTTCAACCCGGACACCGGGTTTCTCTGGTGCAGCCTCCAGTGTCAGCGCGACTTTGGTGATGGGCAGAGGGTGGCAGAGGGGGATCAGGTCCGCCGTGCGCTTGGCCCCCATTATGCCCGCAAGGCGCGCGACGGACAGAACATCGCCCTTCTTCGCGCGGCCTTCGGTGATCATCTCCAGGGTCTCTGCCGTCATGACAACAAACCCCTCGGCCACGGCGACGCGGTCTGTCACTGCCTTGCCAGACACATCGACCATGTGCGCCGCACCGCTGTCGTCAAAGTGGGTCAGCTTGGCCATCACGCGGCGCCTTCGACGGGCAATGGATCGGCCAGAAGCGCCCTGGTGGCTGCCGTGACATCGTCTTGCCGCATAAGGCTTTCGCCAATCAGGAAAGTCCGCGCGCCGTAGCCCGCCATATCGGCGAGATCTGCAGGCGTGAAAAGGCCGCTTTCCGAGATCAGCAAGCGGTCTTCGGGCACGCGCGTCGAAAGGCTGCGGGTCGTTCCGAGATCGGTCTCGAAGGTTTTCAGGTTGCGGTTGTTCACGCCCAGAAGCGGCGACTTCAGGTTCAGGGCCCGGTCGAGTTCGTCGCCGTCATGCACCTCAAGCAGGGCATCCATTCCCCATTCAAAGGCCGCGGCTTCCAGCTCGGCCGCCTGCGCGTCGCTGACAGAGGCAAGGATGATCAGAATGCAATCTGCGCCCCAGGCCCGTGCTTCGGCAACTTGGTACGTGTCGTACATGAAGTCCTTGCGCAGGCAGGGCAGCGACACCGCCGCGCGCGCCGCCTTAAGGAACGCGGGCGCCCCTTGGAAGGATGGTGTGTCCGTCAAGACGCTCAGGCAGGTTGCGCCCCCGTCTTCATAGGCTTTGGCCAAGGCTGGCGGGTCGAAATCGGCGCGGATCAATCCCTTGGACGGGCTGGCTTTCTTGATTTCGGCGATCAGGCCGTAACCCGTCGCAGATGCGGTCATCAGGGCCTTGGCGAAACCACGCGGCGCGGATGCGCCGCGCGCGGCCTCTTCGATGCCGGACAAGGGCCGGGCCGCCTTGGCTTCGGCAATCTCTTCAAGCTTGTAGGCTTTGATGCGGTCGAGTGCGTTTGTCATGCGCCCTGAGTATCGTCTTGGCGCGACGATGAAAAGCGTCTCAGCCCCACTGGATGGGCTGTTCTCCACGCGCTTCCAGCCAGGCGTTGACCCGCGAAAACGGACGCGAGCCGAAAAAGCCGCGGCGGGCGGATAGCGGCGAGGGGTGCGCGCTCTCGATCCGAAGGTGATCGCCCTCGGGCTGGAACTTCCGGGCGTGATTGCCCCATAGCACGAAGGCACGCGGGGTGTGGCTCAGCCGTTCGATGACCTGCCGGGCCAGTTGGTCCCAGCCCCACTTGGCGTGCGCTCCGGCGCTGCCTTTCGGCACAGAAAGTGACGTATTCAGAAGCAGCACGCCTTGGTCGGCCCAATCCGTCAGGTCACCTGCGACGCGCTGAACGCCAACGTCCGTGTCGAGTTCGGTGAAGATGTTCTTCAGGGATCGCGGCAGGGCCGTTCCGGGCGAGACGGAAAACGCAAGCCCGTTGGCATGTCCCGCTGTCGGATAGGGGTCCTGCCCAAGGATCACGACGCGCACATCCTCGGGTGCTGCCGCTTCGAGCGCGCGAAACCGCATCTCGTCTGGCGGAAAGACCGGACCGTCGGCGTCTTGCAGTCGGGCTTCGATCCGCGGCCAATCGGTTTCGAAAAAGGGCAGATCGCGCCAGGCGCCCAGACGCGACAGGTCGTGGGTCATGGTGCCCATGTCCTCTGTTTCGAAGTACCCCGGGGTGAGGCCAAGGGCCGAGGGGCAGCGCCCCTCATGCGTCGCTGGTGATCTTGGCCAGTCCTTCGACCTTGGCTTTCGCAGCGCCACTGTCGATGGCGGCGGCCGCCATGTCGACGCCTTCTGTCAGCGTGCCTACTTTGCCTGCCACTTTCAGCGCGGCTGCCGCATTCAGAAGAACGGCGTCTCGGTAGGCCGACGTTTCCCCTTCGAGCAGGCGGCGAAAGGCGAGTGCGTTTTCCTCCGGCGTGCCGCCGATGATGGCTTCGAAGGGGTGGACCGGCAAATTTGCGTCGTCGGGATGAACTTCGAATTCCTCGATCGTGTCACCATCGAGCGCCACGACCTTGGTGGGGCCTGTGATCGTGATCTCGTCGGTGCCGTCCGAGCCATGGACAAGCCACGCGGCCTCGGACCCGAGTGTCTTGAGCGTTTCGGCCATGGGACGGAGGAGATCCGGCGAAAAGGCGCCGGTCAACTGACGCTTTGCGCCAGCCGGATTGGTGAGCGGCCCGAGGATGTTGAAAATCGTGCGTGTGCCAAGCTCGGCACGGGTTGGCATCACGTGGGCAATGGCCGGGTGATGCATCGGCGCCATCATGAAGCCGATGCCAAATTCGGACAGGGCCCTTTCGACGACATCAGGTCCGACCATCACGTCGATTCCCATCTGGCCAAGCGCGTCTGCGGCCCCGGACTTGGAACTGAGATTGCGGTTGCCGTGCTTCGCGACGACCTGACCGGTGCCGGCCACGACGAATGCCGTCGCGGTCGATATGTTCAGCGTGCCTTTTCCGTCGCCGCCCGTGCCGACGATGTCCATCGCGCCCTCAGGCGCTTTGACGGCGCGACACTTGGCCCGCATCACTGCGGCTGCCGCGGCGTATTCGCCGACCGTTTCTCCCCGAACCCTGAGTGTCATCAAGAGGCCGCCAATCTGGCTGGGCGTCGCTTCGCCGTCAAAGAGACAAGAGAAAGCGGTCTCTGCCTCTTCGCGCGTCAAGGGGCGGTCAACCGCCAGTCCAATCAAGGGCTTAAGGCGATCGCTCATGCTGGCACCTTCAGGACGTCGAGGAAGTTTTGCAGCATTTTGTGGCCATGCTCGGAGCGGATGGATTCCGGATGGAATTGCACCCCGTGGATTGGAAGGGTCTTGTGGGCGAGGCCCATGATCGTGCCGTCTTCAAGCCATGCGGTGACGCGCAGGCTGTCGGGCAGGGTTTCACGATCGACGACCAAGGAGTGATACCGCGTTGCCGCAAGCGGAGACGGCAGGCCTTGGAACAGGCTCGTGTCGTCGTGGTGCATCTGTCCCAGTTTACCGTGCACGATCTCCGAGTGCCGTACGACCTTGCCGCCGAAATTCTGGCCGATGGTTTGATGTCCGAGGCAGACACCCATAAGCGGTGTGCCGGTTTCAGCCGCTGCCGCCGTCAGTGCAAGGCAAATGCCTGCCCTGTCGGGATCGCAAGGACCAGGCGACAGGATGATGCCTTCAGGCCTCTTGGCCATGGCCGTTTGCACGTCGATTGCATCGTTTCGAACGACTTCTGTCTCGGCCCCAAGCTCGCCCAGGTAGTGAACGAGGTTGAAGGTAAAGCTGTCGTAGTTGTCGATCAGCAGCAGCATTTTGCGTCTCAGCCCATGTGATTGCAGATATGGGGTGTCACCCCTTCAAAGCCCCGGTATACTTGCCCCGAGGCACAGGCAATGGTCAAGCAATGGCCAAGCCCGGTGCAGAGGGCAGACAAGACGGACATGGAGGCGTGGCCGTGGCACAAGGCTTTCTTGCAGGAGCACTTTGGGGCACGCTGTGCGGCGTGGCGATACTTGGCGTGGCCAGTCAGGCCGTCGAACGACGCTCGCTGAGCTTTCCCAAGCCGCAGGCGACAGCCGTCGAAGTTCCCGGTGGGTCCGAGTTCGATCAGGCGCGCCCGGAAAGCGATCCGGTTGTTCCAGAAGCGCAGACGCGTCCGAATGCCGGTGAGACGGCGATCGGTGTCGTGCCACCGGAAGATGTCGTTGAGACGCCACCTGCTTTTGACACAACCTCGCTCGACGCGCCGCGCCCTTCTCTCGACGGTCCACGAGAGCTGGGGGATGTTCCGACGTTTCAAGCTGATGCCGATGTGACTGTCACCGTGCCGGAAGCCGGGCAGGGAAGCGGTGGGTCCGCCAGCCCGGTTTTGCCCGCGCCCGAGACGCCCGGGGCTGCGCCAGATGCGGACACGAATGTCAGCCCGGCCTTGCCAGGCGCCGCGCCGGATACGACAGAGGCACCAACGGTTCCAAGCGCGACCGAAGACGCCGCGGCGCCTTCCACGGATGCTGTTGCTGCACCGGCGCCGTCAACCGACACGCTGCAACCCGTGCCCGAAGCCCCATCTTCCCCCACGATTGGTGGCGGGGAAAGCGTTGCAGCTTTGACGGCACCGGATGCAGGTGATGCACCGCGCGTCACCGCTGCCGAAGACGCGCCAGAGCGGCCTCAGACTGTTGCACCAAGCCTTGGGGGCAATTTGGAAACAGAGTCCGAATCCGCACCGGCTGCGCCAACGACATTGACGGCGCCGGCGGCTCCGACTGGTGTGGCTGACGCCCCGCAGCCGGAAGCGGATGACACACCGCCCGTCGCGCCCGGAGCAATGCCTCGTGTCCTCGAACTCGAATCCTCAAGCGAGATCGGCAATCTTGCCACCAACGTCACGAC
>CAZMKY010000463.1:0-2107 GCA_964566835.1 uncultured Rhodobacterales bacterium | reverse complement strand
GATGCCAGCAATGCGGCATTCGAGGAACCGCGTTACTACTGGGATCCGGTCATCGCGCCGGGCGATTTCACCTTTTATGACGGTGACCTGTTCGACTGGCAGGGCGATGTCGTCGCGGCATCGCTCAACCCCGGCGGCATTGTGCGCCTAACGCTGGACGGTGACAGGGTGACCGGAGAAGCCCGCTATCTGGACCGGGAACTGGGCCGCGTGCGCGATGTGGCCATCGACCGCGACGGCGCGCTGATCCTTCTGACGGATTACGATGACGGCGACATCGTGCGCGTCGTGCCCGCGGACTAGGCGCAGCGCTGCTTGACAGAAAGGGCCGCCGCCTGAGACGCTTGCCGTCAAGCGTGTCAAATGTTTAGGCGGTTCCCATGTCTTACGAGTTCGAATTCGGAACGCTGCGCATTACTGCAAATGACCAGATGGTGCGCGGTCACGAGTTCCGGAAAGACCTGCCGCTGTTCGAAAAAGTCGCCGGCCTTCTCATCGCCGCTGCCTTCCTTGGGGCGGCCGGGTTCTTCTGGATCATGCCGGTTGCCGACGCCGATCAAGTCTTCTGGTTGCGCGTGATCCTTTGCGGTGGGCTGGCCTTGATCGGACTATTGGTCCTTTGGGGCACGTTCGGACGCAAGCGCAAGTTCTACTTCGTCGAGGCCGATGCGAGGACCGGGGATCTGGTCAACGGTTACGATACCGCGACCGACCGCGTTGAGGAAAACCGGATGAAGCTGGCCGATGTCGAGATCCTCTGGATCGGATCAGACGCCCTGCCACCCCGAACGACCGAAGGGATCACCGCGCTTTACGTGAAGGGCGATGGAGCGCCCCGCAAAGGCGCCCTGATCACCGGTGGGCATGTAGAGCTCTCTGACCTGACGCGCCGGATCATGGCGTTTTGCCCGAATGCAGAGCATCGCGGGTAGGGGCTTTGACGGCCGTCAGGCCAGTGACTGCGCATAAGCTTCAAGCTGCGTCGCAACCGTGCCCCACCCATCATAGAACCCCATATCTTCATGGCTCTGACGCGCTTCAGGCGATCGGTGTCGCGCCGTCGCCGTATAGGTGGTTCCGCCGTTTCCGTCGTCAGCGAATTCGATGATCGCGGTCATGAAGGGGTCAGCGGCGGGCTTCCAGCCTTCGCTGTAGGTGTCCGTGAAGACCAGGCGTTCGCCTTCGATCACTTCCAGATAGACGCCCTCGTTCTCGATCAGGTTCCCCTCGACGTCCATCGTGGTGTTGAACTTGCCACCCACCCGAAGGTCGACCTCGCACGCGGCAATCCCATACGGTTTTGGCACGAAGAAGTGCTTGATGTGCTCGGGTTTCGTCCAACAGTCCCAGAGCAAGGCGCGCGGCGCATTGAGCGTGCGTGTGAACGTCAGGTCGGTCTTCGGGTCAAGTTTCATTGGGGATCTTCCTTCATCAGTGTCTCGACGTAGTCGTCAAACCGGTCGAGCCGTCCTTCCCAGATCGTGCTTTGCTCGCTCAGCCAGTCCTTTGCGGGCGCGAAGGCGTCAGGTGCCAAGGCACAAACCCGGCTCCGCCCCTCTTTGGACGTGGTGATAAGGTTTGCGGCCTCCAGCTTCTTCAAATGCTCCATGAAAGACGGCAACGCCATGTCATGCGGCCCGGCCAGTTCGCTGACAGTCGCGGTGCCCTGCGCAAGCCGCTGAAGGATCAGCCGCCGCGTCGGATCGCCAAGGGCCGAAAAGCAAAGATCGAGGTTTTGATCATACTTAGACATTCCCCTAAGTAACTGGACGCATCGGCTTGATCAAGACACTAAGGTAATTTCCTAAGTTATCCCTCAGCTGGCGTTCAATGCGCTTGAAGGCGCTTCAACGTCGCGTCTGCCTCGTTGACGATGTCCAGAACGATGCCGCTGGCGCTCTGCACGGCCCTGACCATTGACACGCCTTGCCCGGCCCACATGGAAATTGCTTCGATATCTCCGGTCAGATCTGCGGAAGGTGTCTTGCTTTGATACCGCAGAACATCTGCCCCGGCGGATGTCCTTGCGACGACGTCACCTTCGCCCGGCCGCTGACCAAGCGGGCGGCGACCTGCGTCGTCCCACATGCGGGATGTGCTGTTGATC
>CAZMKY010000462.1:0-3824 GCA_964566835.1 uncultured Rhodobacterales bacterium | reverse complement strand
CATCGCGCTCTTCCTGCCGAATGCGCTGCAATAGAAGTCAGGCGGGGCTATCCGCCAACGCGGCCGAGGTCACATCTGTCAGATGGCTGAGGCCAAGCTGAGCCAGCGTGACGCTGATGTCGCTGGCCAGATAGTCGGCCGTCTGGTTCAGTCCGCGTTCACCGCCCGCGGCGATCGCGAACGAGAAGGGGCGGCCAAGAAAGACATAGTCGGCCCCCATGGCGTAGGCTTTCACGATATCTTCGCCGCTTCGCACACCACTGTCGTAGAACAGCGGCATGTCGTCACCGACGGCGTCCCGGATCGCTTTCAAAGCACCTATGGCGGGCAGGGCGCCTTCCAATTGGCGTCCACCATGGCTTGAAACCTGAATGGCATCGACGCCCGCGGATTTGAGCCTCAGGGCGTCCGGTACGCTGACCACACCTTTGACGACAAGGTTCCCCGGCCAGAGATCGCGCAACCGCTGCAACAGGTCCCAATCCGCCCCGGCGCGGCTGCTGGTGCGGTCGAAATCCCCGTGCGGCCCGCCGAAATTGCCCAGTTCGGGTTTCCCGCGCACCAGTTGCGGCAACGACCAGCCGGGATGCAGGGCAAAATCGATGAATTGCTTCGGGCCGATCTTGAACGGCATCTTGAAACCGCGGCGCAGTTCGCGCGGGCGGCGACCGACCTCTGGCACATCGACGGTCAGCACGAGGGTGTCGTACCCGGCCGCACGTGCCCGCTGAATCAAACGCTCTGACCCTTCGATCTGCCCACTGACATAGAGTTGAAACCAAGCATTGCCGTTGGACCAGCGCGCCATGTCCTCAAGCGACGACGACGCAAGCGTCGAAACCCCGACGGGTATGTCGTGCTTAGCGGCCAGTTTCGCCAACAACCGATCCGCATCGGGCGAGGCCAGATTCCACATGCCCATCGGCGCGATCCCGAATGGCAGCTTGGTCTCTTTCCCGAAGACCGTCGTCGAAATCGTGCGGTGCTCAACATCGTTCAGGATGCGCGGCTGAAGCCAGACATCGCGCAAGGATTGACGGTTCAGTGCCTCGCCATAGCCGTCCCCGGCGGCGCCATCGATGTAGTCAAAGACCATCCAGGGCAGGCGTCGCTTGGCAATACGGCGCGCATCGTCAAAGGAATGAAGCGTGGTGTCGAACAGCATGGCAATCCCGTGCACGGAAGCCTTCGGCGACCGCGTCAGTCCATCTGAGGAGGAAGAGAGGCGGCGCAGAGCGTTCCTGCGCCCGCCTCGGTTTTCGGATCAGGCCTGAACGGCCTTCATAAAGCGGTCACGAATGACGACCGGGTCCATGGTGATGACCGGGTTCTTCGCGTTGCCGCTGTCGCATTTGACGATCATGACGGTTTGCTTACCGCCGGCCAGTGCGTCTTCCAGCGCTTTGCCGGTGTCGACGTCCTGCACCTCAACCACATTCTCGCAGCCAGCGGCGCGTGCCATTCCGGCCAGAGAGGTCTTCTTGCCGGTATAAGTCGGCTGGTCCCCGGTGGACCCGTAAGATCCGTTGTCGATGATCATCAGAATGTAGTTGTCCGCAACGTTGTTCGCGATCGTCGGAAGCGTGCCGAGGTTCGTCAGGATCGAGCCGTCGCCGTCGATGACGATCACGGGCTTCGGCTGCGCTAGGGCAAGACCCAGACCGATCGAAGAGGCAAGGCCCATCGTGCCCAGCATGTAGAAATTCGTCGGCTGGTCATCGATCGCGTGAAGCTCTTGGCTCGGGATGCCGATGTTGCAGACGACCAGCTGGTCGCGAAGGATCGGGGCGATTTCTTTCAGGATTTCAGAACGGATCATTGGTCGCCATAGCCTCCCCAGAAGGACGCATCCGTCAGGATGGCCACGGGCTTGTTGCACATGAAGGTGTATTTCAGGATCGCGTCGAGCTCGTCGGCATCGGATTCCTGATGGAAGTGATACGTCGGGATCAGCATTTGGTTCAGCAGTGCCTTGGTGTGCACGGCCATCTCGACCTGACAGGCGACCGGTTCCCGCAGTTCGCCGCGGTATGAAATGAGCATCGGCAGCGGCATGCGGTAGAACTGGGTCAGGGTTGCCAGCGTGTTGATCGTCACGCCGATCGCGGTGTTCTGCATGATGATGCAGGGGCGCTTGCCGCCCATCCACGCACCGGCACAAAGGCCCATGCCCTCGTCTTCCTTGTTGGACGGAATGTGGAAGATTTCTGGACGTTCTTCGACTTCGTCGATCACGCCTGCCAATTGCTTACACGGGACGGTCGTGACGAACGACACGTCGTTCGCGACCAGATCGTCTACGATCTTCTTGCTGATGGACATGGATGCTTGGCTCCGGAAGTGTTGCTGCCCGGGTCTACGATGTAAAGCATAGGTAAGGCGAGGAATATAATTTTGGCTTTGTGTAAAGTTTTCCTTTATATGAGCTGAGCCACCTGATCTGTGACCAAAGCAGAAAGCACATATGTCGATCTCGCTCTTCAAAACCCTTCTGGCCGTCGCCGATACTGGCAGCTTTCGGGCCGCCGCAGGTGTGCGATTTGTGACGGACGCCGCAGTGGGACAGCAAATGCGACGGCTGGAAGACCAGTTGGGCGTCAAGCTTTTCGACCGGTCAGAAAAGGCGCCGCGCCTCAATCAGCTTGGAAAAGCCTTTGTTCCCAAGGCGCGGGCCGTCGTCGAAGCCTATGAAACCATTCTCGACGACCTGACCGGCGATCCGAAGATGATCGGAGAACTGGTGCTGGGCGCAGTGCCGTCGACCATTCGCGGCGTGATTCCGAAATCCGCGCGTGGCTTGGTGGAGCAATACCCTGATCTGCACATTCGCGTTGTACCGGGTCTGTCCGAAGTGCTGCAGGAACAGGTCGAAAGCGGAACGCTCGACGCCGCCGTGATAAGCCAGCCGCCCCGAATCCATGACCGTGTGCTCTGGACACCCTTCGTCACGGAAGAACTGGTGCTGCTGACCGCCCCCGAGGTCGAAGAAAGCGACCCGGAAAAGATCCTCGCATCAATGCCCTACCTCCGTCACACTCGCCAAGCCGGCGTTGGCATGCTGGCAGATGAATGGCTGTCCAAGAGTCGTCTGAAGGTCATGGACGCGATGGAGATGGGATCCATCGAAGATCTGGCCAGCATGATCGCGCACAACCTTGGCGTCACGGTCGGGCCGAACATCTGTGTGCCGGATCCCGTTTTTGCGGGACTTCGCAAAATCCCGCTGGGGCCGGATGCGCCGTCGCGGACGTTGGGTGTGCTGACGCGCACCGATTGCTCCAAGCTTCTTTTGGTTGAAAAGCTGATCCGGCAACTTCGGACAGTGGTCGCCGAGCATGGTGCAGACGTCGTTCCGGGGCAGGATGGCGCGCTGTTCAGGGACTAGGATTTGACGTCCAATGCCATCATCAATGGCATGATCTCGCGGTCCACGAAGGAAGGTGCATGATGAATATTCTGATCCTGATGGTCGATCAGTTGAACGGGACGCTATTTCCGGATGGTCCGGCGGATTGGCTTTATGCACCGAACCTCAAGGCATTGGCCAAGCGCTCAACTCGGTTCGCGAACTGCTACACCGCTTCAGCGCTTTGCGCGCCGGGTCGCGCCAGCTTCATGTCCGGGCAATTGCCATCCGTGACCGGCGTCTATGACCATGCCGCTGAATTTCCGTCGGATCTGCCGACCTACGCGCACCATCTACGTCGGGCGGGGTATCAGACCTGTCTGTCCGGCAAGATGCACTTCGTCGGGCCGGACCAGATGCATGGCTTTGAGCAGCGTCTGACCACGGATATCTACCCCGCTGATTTCGGGTGGACACC
>CAZMKY010000461.1:0-2856 GCA_964566835.1 uncultured Rhodobacterales bacterium | reverse complement strand
CTTCGCCAATGACCGAACGTGCACGGCCTGCGACACCTTCGAAGCGTTCAGGCTTGCCGCCAAGGAAGAAGGCCGCGTCGCCTACACCCAGGCCAAGCTGCTGCCGGATGGCTTCGGTGCGCTCGGGCCCGATGTTCTTCGCGAGAGGGCCCGCTGCTTCCATACCTTCGCCCTGATCGCGCCAGAAGATGTAGCCCATCCCGGGCAGACCTTCTTTCTGGGCATAGGCGTTCATACGGTCGCAGAACTTGCGGCTGCCGCCGGTTGGCGCAGGGATCGCACGGATTTCCGTCCCGTCCTGCTCCAGAAGCTTGGCGAAAATCGCGAAGCCTGAGCCGCGGAAATGATCGCTGACGTCCTGCATCTCAATCGGGTTTCTCAGGTCCGGCTTGTCGGTGCCGTATTTCAGCATCGCGTCCGCGTAAGGAATTTGCGGCCACTCGGCATCCACGGTGCGACCACCGCCAAATTCTTCAAAGACGCCTGCGATCACCGGCTGGATAGTCGCGAAGATGTCGTCCTGATTGACGAAGCTCATCTCCATATCAAGCTGATAGAAGTCGGTCGGCGAACGGTCGGCGCGCGGGTCTTCATCGCGGAAGCAAGGCGCGATCTGGAAATACTTGTAAAAGCCCGACACCATCAAGAGCTGCTTGAACTGCTGCGGCGCCTGCGGCAGCGCGTAGAACTTGCCCGGGTGCAGACGAGACGGGACAAGAAAGTCGCGCGCACCTTCGGGGCTCGACGCGGTGATGATCGGCGTCTGGTATTCGCGGAAGTCCTGATCCCACATGCGCTTGCGGATCGACGCGACCACGTCAGAGCGGAGCTTCATGTTCTTCTGCATCTCGGCCCGGCGCAGATCAAGGAAGCGGTATCTCAGCCGCGTCTCTTCCGGATACTCCTGATCGCCGAACACCATCAGCGGCAATTCTTCCGCGCCGCCCAGAACTTCCATGTCGCGGATAAAGACCTCGATCTCGCCGGTCGGGATCTTGGGGTTCACCAGCTCGGGGTCGCGCGCCTTCACGTTGCCGTCGATGCGAATGCAAAATTCCGAACGCACTTTTTCAACGTCGTTGAAGACGGGGCTGTCCGGATCACAAAGAACCTGCGTCATGCCATAGTGGTCGCGCAGATCGATGAAGAGGACGCCACCGTGGTCACGGATACGGTGGACCCAGCCCGCAAGGCGGACGGTCTCTCCTACGTGGGCGGCGTTAAGTTCGGCGCAGGTGTGGCTGCGGTAAGACTGCATGGGTTTTGCTCCGGTCGGGTCGCGGGCCGATACACCTTTTAGAGCGAGGGAAGTCAAGCCGTCAGCCCGGCTTTCAGGGTGCGAAGCGGCACCTTGAGCGCTCTTCCCCATCAGTCTGCTCTAAATACTCCCGCCGGAGGCGACTCTTTTTTACGCCTCTGCCCCCCTTGCGCCGCCGAAAGACATGCCTATAACCCACGACAATTTGCGCCAACTCCGGGGGACGGCCCATGCCGAAGAGAACCGACATCCAATCGATCATGATCATTGGAGCGGGGCCCATTGTTATCGGACAGGCCTGCGAATTCGACTACTCTGGCGCACAGGCATGCAAGGCGCTGCGCGAAGAAGGCTACCGGGTCATCCTGGTGAACTCCAACCCCGCGACGATCATGACCGACCCCGGTCTGGCCGATGCCACTTACATCGAACCGATCACGCCGGATGTCGTTGCCAAGATCATCGAGAAAGAGCGTCCCGACGCGCTTCTGCCGACGATGGGGGGGCAGACCGGCCTCAACACGTCGTTGGCGCTTGAGGAAATGGGCGTTCTCGACAAGTTCGGCGTCGAGATGATCGGTGCCAAGCGCGACGCGATCGAAATGGCCGAAGACCGGGCACTTTTCCGCGACGCGATGGATCGGATCGGACTTGAGAACCCACGCGCCACGATCGCCAACAATATGGATGAATGTGTCGCTGCGCTGGAAGACGTGGGCCTGCCCGCGATCATTCGCCCGGCTTTCACTCTTGGCGGCACCGGTGGCGGTGTGGCCTATAACCGCGACGAATATCTTGCGATCTGCAAGTCCGGCCTCGATGCCTCCCCGGTCAGTCAGATCCTGATCGATGAAAGCCTTCTGGGCTGGAAAGAATACGAGATGGAGGTCGTCCGCGACACGGCGGACAACGCGATCATCGTCTGTTCCATCGAAAACGTGGACCCGATGGGGGTCCATACGGGCGATTCCATCACCGTGGCCCCTGCCCTGACGCTGACGGATAAAGAATATCAGATGATGCGCGCGGCCTCGATCGCCGTGCTGCGCGAAATCGGCGTAGAGACCGGCGGCTCGAACGTCCAGTGGGCCGTGAACCCCGAAGATGGCCGGATGGTTGGCATCGAGATGAACCCCCGCGTCAGCCGGTCATCGGCTCTTGCCTCCAAGGCCACAGGCTTCCCGATTGCCAAGATCGCGGCGAAGCTCGCCGTTGGCTACACGCTGGACGAGTTGGACAACGACATCACGAAAGTGACGCCCGCCAGCTTCGAGCCGACGATTGACTATGTTGTCACCAAGATCCCGCGCTTTGCGTTCGAGAAATTCCCGGGCGCCGAGCCCTACCTGACCACGGCCATGAAGTCGGTCGGTGAGGCCATGGCCATTGGGCGCAGCTTCCACGAGAGCGTCCAGAAGGCCTTGGCCTCCATGGAAACCGGCCTGACCGGTTTCGACGAGATCGAGATCCCCGGCGCGCCCGAAGCCTCGGCCATGACGGCCGCGCTGTCCAAGCAGACGCCGGACCGCCTGCGCGTCATCGCCCAAGCCATGCGCCACGGCATGTCGGACGACGACATTCAGGCCGTGACCAGCTTT
>CAZMKY010000460.1:0-11459 GCA_964566835.1 uncultured Rhodobacterales bacterium | reverse complement strand
TCAGCTTGGGGATGGTCGGGCTATCCTGCTGGGCGAAGTGATGGGGCGTAACGGCAAGCGTTACGACATTCAGTTGAAGGGATCCGGCCCGACGCCCTACAGCCGGATGGGCGATGGGCGGGCCTGGGTCGGGCCTGTTCTGCGGGAATACATTGTCTCTGAAGCCATGGCCGCACTTGGCGTGCCGACGACCCGCGCGCTTGCAGCCGTCACGACAGGCCAACCGGTCCTTCGGGAAACCGCATTGCCCGGGGCGGTACTGACACGGGTTGCGTCCAGCCATATCCGCGTGGGCACGTTTCAATACTTCGCCGCGCGCGGTGACAAGGACGCAATCGCTGAACTCGCCGAGCATGCCCGGCAGCGCCACTTCCCCGATGCAGATGGCCCCCTTGGTCTTTTGAAAGCCGTGATAGAAGCGCAAGCCAGTCTTGTCGCAACATGGCTGGGGCTGGGCTTCATCCACGGCGTGATGAACACCGACAACACGACCATTTCGGGCGAGACCATAGACTATGGTCCCTGCGCCTTCATGGACACCTACAAGGCCATGCAGGTCTTTTCATCCATCGATGCGCAAGGACGCTATGCCTATGCGCGCCAACCCCAAATTCTGATGTGGAATCTGGCGCAACTTGCGACGTCGCTGCTGCCTGTCCTCGCGGAAGATCCCGAGGCGGCACGGCAGGCCGGCCAAGACGCGATTGATGCCTACCCGAATGCGTTCGAGGCTGCGTGGCTCAACACCTTCCGGGCCAAGATCGGACTGCAAACAGCAGAGGACGGCGATGCTGTCCTGCTGCAAGACCTTTTGCAGCGCATGGAAGCAGGTCAGGCTGATTTCACCAACACGTTTCGAGCGCTTGGCACCGGCACGGCGCGCGATCAGTTCATGGACCCGACTGTCTATGATACGTGGGACACCGCGTGGCGCGAACGCCTGACCCGCGAAGGCGCATCACCAGAAGATCGCCTTGCGGCTCTACACAGCGTCAACCCAGCGCTCATTCCACGCACGCATCGCATCGAAGAGGCCATTCAAGCCGCAGTCGCCGAGGACTTGGGTCCATTCCAAAGACTGACCCAGGCACTGTCCACGCCCTTCGCGGATGCCGAGGCATTTGCCGACCTCGCCCGCCCACCTATGGAAAGCGAAGTCGTCCCGCAAACCTTCTGCGGCACATGAGGCGCTTTACGCGGCACTCGTCTTTGGCCGATTGATCAGGACGAGCCCCAGCGCGACGAAAAACAACGCGATAAGAACGGGCACGCCCAGCGCTTCGTCCAAAAACCACCAGCCAAAAAGCACACCGAAGATTGGCGCGAGAAAACTGAACGCGGCCACGCTCGCCGCCGGATATATGGACAAGAGCCAAAGCCAAAAGGCGAAGCCTGCGAAGGACACGACGACGATCTGAAACGCCAGACCCCAAAGATGGATCGGTGCAAGTTCGCGAATGAACGGACCAAAGAAGACCGCAGCCAGAAGCAAGAGCGGCGCAGAAACTGCAAGTTGCCACAAAAGCTGAATATCAGGCGCGACCTCGCGAAGCTTGGTGCCACGCGCCACGATCGCGATCCCGGCCCAGCAGAACGCTGCCGCCAATGCACAAAGATCCCCGGTCAAAGACGCAGAATTGCCCGCGCCGCCCCGGAACAGAATGGCAATGACGACACCGAAAAAGGCCAAGGCAAGACCGATGGCCTTTGTGCCGGAGATCTTTTCGCCGGGCAGAACGAAATGCGCAATCAAGGCCATCCAAAGCGGCATCGTGTAGAAGATCACCGACGTTCGCACGACCGTCGTCAGATCAAGTGCAATGAAAAGGCAAATAAACTCCAAGGCGAAAATCGCACCAAGCAAGAGCCCCGGCAGCAAGGTGCCGGGCAAAATCGCAAGGCTGCGCCCCCTGAAATAGAGCCAGAGGAAAACCAGCACTGCGGACCCGACGGAGCGAAGTCCCGCAAAGAAGACGGGTTGCAGTCCCTCGTTCACGACGCTGATGACGACTTGATTGAAGCCGAGAAGTGCTGAGAAAAGCGTCAGCCCCGCCGCACCGGCAAAATCCACGCGTTCCTTTTGCACCGAAGGCCATCCCAATTGTTGGTTTCGGCGCCAACATGGAGAGCCAATGCGCCGACCGCCAGAACATTTTTCTCGCTCGGTTTTCGGGGCCTGCCTCTCATGCTACCGATTGAGCCAGACAATTTGGGTAACCCGTAATGGATCTTCTTCAATTAACGTCTCTGCTTATCGTTCTGGCCGGCCTTTTCGGAGCGATAAATTACCTTTTCCTGCGGCTGCCAACTGCGATCGGTATCCTTGTCGTGTCGTTGATCGCATCGCTTGTGATCATTGGTCTGGATCTTGTCGTCCCCAGTTTCACGATTGACGACAGCGCGCGGTCGGTCGTCGGCGGGATCAATTTCTCCGACGCTCTTCTGGAAGGCATGCTCGGGCTCTTGCTGTTTGCAGGCGCGCTTCATGTGAAGCTTGATGACTTGAAAGCCGAATGGCGCGTGGTTGCATTGATGGCGACAATAGGCGTCGGGCTTTCAACCGTGATCATTGGCACAGCATTCTCGTGGCTGACGGGCATGCCCATTCTGATTGCCTTGGTCTTCGGTGCGATTGTGACGCCTACGGATCCGGTGGCGGTGCTGGGGGTTCTGCGTGATGCGAACCTTCGAAAAACGCTGGAGACGAAGATCGCAGGCGAGAGCCTGTTCAATGATGGTGTCGCCTACGTTGTTTTCCTGATCCTCGTTGGACTGGCATTTACGGGAGACGATCACCACGCTAGCGGCCTGGCAGATGCCTTGATCCTTTTCCTGCAAGAGGCTGTCGGCGGTGCCATCTTGGGCGTCGCGCTTGGTTGGTTGACGTTTCGCCTGATGCGCCGGATCGACGACTATTCGTTGGAGGTCCTTCTGACGCTCGGCCTGGCTTTTGGAGGCTACCAACTTGCAGTCTATTTGCATTTCTCAGCGCCGATCATGGCGGTTTGCGCCGGCCTGCTGATCGGCGGTGTCGGTGCCGCAAAGGGAATGAGCGAAGAGACGCGGAACTACGTAGACGCATTTTGGAAACTCATCGACGAGATCCTGAATGCCGTCCTCTTTCTCCTGATCGGGATCGAGGTCTTCGCGGTCACCTTCACCTTGGATTACGCTTTGGCGGGCGCTGCTGCGGCCATGCTGGCCCTTGTCGGACGCTTTGCCGCGGTTGTGGTGCCGGTCTCGCTATTGCGTTTGGTCAGGGAATTCTCGCCCGGTGTCGTCCCCATCATGACGTGGGGCGGTTTGAAAGGCGGCATTTCAGTCGCCTTGGCGCTCAGCCTTCCTGACAGCGAATGGAAACCCTTGATCCTGACAGCGACCTATATGGTCGTGCTCTTCTCAATCATCGTGCAAGGCCTGACGGTTGGGCGCGTCGCAAAGCGATTTGGTCGGGAGCCTGATCTCCTATGACCACGCATCAGTCACTTTTTGAGGACTACGAACTCTCGGACGATCTGGCGTTCCACGCGCCTTACCGAGAAGCGCTTCTCCAACTGTCACTGCAGGACTGCGAACGCGTCTTGCAAGCTTTGGGACCACACGCGTCCCTCTTGGATGACCCGGGACGAGCTGCCTTTCACCGCGTTCTTTTCACCTTGTCGGACGTGCCCGCTGTTTCGGTCACGCCCGGGGACTTCGAAGCCCATCGAAGCGCGAGGGCTGGAACTTCCAATCCGGAATCCCATCTGCCAGACTTCTGGCGGTCGCAGATTGTCAACGGACACTCCGCGTATGTCGCAAATGACAACCTGCATTCGGGCGCCGTTCCCGGAACCCCTGTCTGGTCCTTCATGAGATTTGGCGCGACCTATACCCACCTCCCAGACGGACGCTGGATCGCCATCGGGGGCGAACACGAAGATCACTATGACGAAGACTTTTGCATCTACGCGGACGTCACGGTCTTTGACGGTCACGGAGGGATAAGCCATTACATCTATCCCGAAGACGTCTTTCCACCGACGGATTTTCACACCGCTACGCTGATCGGTGACGTCATCTGGGTCATCGGATCGCTTGGCTATCCGGGACAGCGGCACGCGGGCCAGACACAGGTGCTTTGCCTCGATATAGGTTCGTTCGAGATGACGAAAGTTGAGACATCAGGCACGCCGCCCGGCTGGATCAATCGTCACGAAGCTGTGCTGGAGGGCGATCAGATCCTCATCTCGGGCGGAATGCTGGAACCCGGCTGGGTCGCGAATGAGAAAAGCTTCGCGTTGGACTTGACCACACAGGTCTGGCGCCAAATTTAACGGGAACAACCGGGTGCAGGCCCCGTTGATCTTGCAGTCACGATTTCAAGGAGGAAGAAGCCCCATGTCCCTCGGACGCATGTTCACCAAAATGGCGATCGCTTTTGTTGCAGCGAAAGGCATCAAAGCCTACCGGAACAGCGGTGGGTTCAAAGGTATTCAGAGCAAGATGAAGACCGAGGGTGGTGGTCTTGACGGGTTGCTTGGTGGTTTGGGTGTGGGCGGTGCTGCCTCCACGGGCGGCCTGATGGGGCAACTCGCCCGGGCGCAGCGACCAGAAGCCTCGCCGGAACGCGTGGAGGGCCTCTTGGCGCGGACCCGTGCCGCCGATGATGACGAAGCCACAGCTGGCCTTTCCATCCGCGCGATGATCCAGGCCGCCCGCGCAGACGGCCAAATCGATGATGACGAGCACGCGGCGCTGACGGACGTGCTGGAGGCCACGGACCCCGATGACCAGCATTTTGTCGATCGGGCTTTGAACGAGCCTGTCGATCCTGCGGCCCTTGCTGCGGAGGTTCCGACGGGAAGTGAAGCGCAGGTCTATTCTTCCGCGCTACTGGCGATCGACCCGGACAATCGGCAGGAAGCAGAGTTTTTGCATGCGCTCGCCGGCGGAATGTCGCTGTCGGAAGATGAAGTCAATCAGATCCACGCGGCCATGGGCAAACCTGCCCTTTACTAGTTGCTTGTAAGGGCGTCCTATCGTGCTCGGCCCCACCACCTGTTGAGCACGAAAGGCGCTGTCATGTCCCGCCCCTATTCCGTCTACGACGTTTTCACGAGCACGCCTTTTACCGGCAATCCGCTTGCCGTTGTGGAGGATGCGACGGGCCTTGATGACACGGCGATGCAAAAGATCGCGCGCGAATTCAACTTCTCCGAAACAACTTTCGTCTTCCCTCCGGAAGACCCAGCAAACACCGCCAGAGTGCGCATCTTCACGCCGACGATGGAGCTTGCCTTCGCGGGACATCCAACCGTTGGCACTTCCACCGCCCTGTACGAGCGAGGGCGTGCGGGATCTTCGCTGGTTCTGGAACTTGGCGTTGGTCCAATCCCGGTCGAGATCCGGGACGGCTGGGCAGAGTTCCGCACGCGCGTGCCGCTTTCGGTTGGCGAAAGCATTTCACTGGACGAGATCGGGCGTTGCATTGGCCAGTCGGGCGACGTCGTCCGCACGGACCGCCATGTGCCCGTTCTGGCGGGCCTTGGTACCGACTTCGTCCTGGCAGAGCTGAATGGCCCTGCCGCGTTGGCGACAGCGGCGCCGGATGTCGCCGCATTCCGCGCTGCCGCCGGGGCAGACGCGGATCGGCTGGCCTTGCTGGTCTACATCCGAGACGGCAACCAGATAAACGCGCGCATGTTCCAACCGCTTGGCGGTATTCCAGAAGACCCTGCCACCGGCAGCGCGGCCGCAGCACTGGCAGCATGGCTTGGGCGCCTTGACGGCACATCACAAGCCTTCGACATCAGCCAAGGCGTCGAAATGGGTCGGCCAAGCGTCATCAAGGCCAGCGTCACAGTCGAAGATGGCGAACCGGTGGAAGTCTCGATTGCTGGACAGGCCGTCAAGGTCATGGAGGGCACCTTGACGCTCTGAGGGGGTTTCCCTCCGCCACCCTCTCGCCTAAGACGACGATCATGACGGACACCATTCTCGATCGTTGCGAAGCGCGCGGACTGCGCATGACGGAACAGCGCCGGACCATTGCGACCGTGCTGGAAGACGCGACGGACCACCCGGATGTCGAGGAACTTTACGCACGGGCCAGCGCGATTGACCCTCGCATATCTTTGGCGACGGTGTATCGGACGGTGAAGCTCTTCGAGGAATCGGGAATTATCGAGAAGCTCGAATTCGGGGACGGTCGGGCGCGTTATGAAGACGCCGACCGGGACCACCACGATCACCTGATCGACCTCAAGACTGGCGACGTAATCGAATTCGTCGACGCAGAAATCGAAGCGTTGCAGGAGAAGATCGCCGAGAAGCTAGGGTATCGTCTGAAAGGGCATCGGCTGGAACTCTACGGGGTGCCTCTGGACAGCGAGGACTGATGCCCCACCTCAAAGCGATTTCGCTGATGGTCATGGCGATGGCGGCTTTCGCGACATCGGATGCCTTGATCAAACTGTTGGCCACACGTCTCTCTGTCGGACAGATCATGCTTATTGGAGCGGCCGGATCGCTGATCTATTTCCGCGTCATTCTTTGGCGCGAAAAGACCCCCCTCTTCACAAGGTCAGCACTTGGAACGGCCATGGTCGTGCGCACATCCGGCGAAGCGATCGGATCGGTCGGGTATATGCTTGCCTTGGCTTTGAGTGATTTGTCCGTCGCGTCGGCCATTCTGCAATCTCAACCCCTCATCGTGACCTTGGCGGCATTCCTTTTCTTGGGCGAAGCTGTTGGATGGCGCCGTTTTCTGGCAATCGCGACCGGTTTTGCCGGTGTTCTCGTGATCATACGCCCCGCCTCGGACGGCTTTGAGCCAGCGTCACTTTTTGCCGTGATTGGCGCGCTTGGTCTGACCGCGCGGGATCTGGGGTCACGCGCGTTGCCAAAGACAGTTTCGACGGCGCTCGCGGCCAGCTGGGCGCTGGCCGTGCTGTGCCTGATTGGGGCCGTGATGATGTTTTCCACGACAGGTTGGGTTGCCCCCACCTTAAAGGAATGGGGACTTCTGATGGTGTGTGTGGTGGCCGTCACCATCGCCTATATCGGAATCACTGAAGCTTTGCGCCAAGCTCCTGTCGCGACGGTCTCTCCGTTCCGCTACACTCGGATGGTCTTCATCCTCGGGTTTGCCTACTTGATTTTCGACGAACGACCGGACCTTTGGATGTGGGTCGGCATTGCTATGATCATCGGCTCTGGACTCTATGCCGTCTCGCGCGAACGCAAACTTGCAACAACCGACGTGGAAGCGGCGTCAAACTGACCCGAATTGACACGTTCAATTTCGTGAAAAGGCCTGTTATAGGCCGATGTGAACGCTAACACCGCCTAAGGGAGCGCCCAATGAGCACCATTATCGACATCCACGCCCGCGAAATTCTGGACAGCCGCGGAAACCCGACTGTGGAAGTTGACGTAATTCTGGAAGACGGAACGATGGGTCGTGCCGCCGTTCCTTCCGGCGCGTCGACCGGCGCGCACGAAGCCGTCGAACGCCGCGACGGTGACAAGGCCCGCTACAAGGGCAAAGGTGTTCTGGAAGCCGTACAGGCCGTCAATGGAGAGATCGCCGAAGCGCTGGTGGGCTTCGAGGCGACCGAACAACAGGCCATCGACGCCGCCATGATCGAGCTTGATGGCACAGACAACAAAGGGCGCCTTGGTGCGAATGCCATCCTTGGCGTTTCGCTGGCGACCGCCAAGGCCGCCGCGGATTTCACGATGCAGCCCCTTTTCCGCTATGTCGGCGGCACCTCGGCCCGTGTCTTGCCCGTGCCAATGATGAACATCATCAACGGCGGTGAACACGCGGACAACCCGATCGACATTCAGGAATTCATGATCATGCCCGTGTCGGCCGCGAATATTCGCGAAGCCGTGCGCACCGGTTCCGAGATCTTCCACACCCTGAAGAAAGAGCTTTCGGATGCGGGCCTCTCCACCGGAATTGGCGATGAAGGTGGCTTTGCACCGAACCTCAGTTCAACCCGCGATGCCTTGGACTTCATCCTGAAAGCCGTTGAAAAGGCTGGATATGCGCCGGGCGAAGAGATCATGCTGGCACTGGATTGCGCGTCAACGGAGTACTACAAGAACGGCAAGTACGAGATGGCAGGCGAAGGCGCTTCGCTGAGTTCCGACGAAAACGTCGCCTATCTTGAAAAGCTGGTTGCCGACTATCCGATCCTGTCCATCGAAGACGGCATGGCCGAGGACGATTGGGAAGGTTGGACAGCGCTGACATCGGCTCTTGGCGACAAGGTTCAGCTGGTCGGTGACGACCTCTTCGTGACCAATCCTGTTCGTCTCTCGCGCGGGATCGAAGACGGCGCGGGCAACTCCCTTCTGGTCAAGGTGAACCAGATCGGCACGCTGAGCGAAACGCTGATGGCCGTCGACATGGCACACCGGGCCCGTTTCACCTCGGTCATGTCGCACCGCTCCGGTGAAACCGAAGATGCAACGATCGCTGATCTGGCCGTTGCGACGAACTGCGGTCAGATCAAGACAGGATCGCTGGCCCGTTCCGACCGGCTTGCCAAATACAACCAGCTGATCCGCATCGAAGAGATGCTGGACGAGACGGCCATTTACGCCGGGAAAAGCATCCTGCGCTAAGCCGCACTCATCGCTTTTGGGAGGGCCGTCCATCGGGCGGCCCTTCTGCTGTTTTGCCTATTTATCGGGCGATATTCGTAGAATTGTCATGACAGTGCGCTGGTAATTCAAAGCATTGTCCACGATTGCGAAACCATCTTCCGGTCAAGACAAACCCGCCGTCCTGCCCAAATTGGATCATATTCTGACCTTAAACCCTCGTTAACCGTGATCACGAAGCACCGGAGTCCGTCTTTGCAAAGGACTTGGTGCAAAGACCGGGAGATGGTGGGCTGAAACAGAACGAAGTCATAAACATCCGCGACTATCGCGACGATGACGACCATACCGTTCCGCAGGAGGCTGCGACACTGGACGAACTGCCGTCCGGCACGCGACTTCTCCACGGCCAATACACCATCACGGCATATCTCAACAGCGGCGGCTTCGGCATCACGTATAAAGCCGAAGACAGCCTCGGCCGCCCCGTCGTCATCAAGGAATGCTTCCCCGGCATGATGTGTCGCCGCCAAGGCAACGCGGTCGTTCCGCGTGCCACATACGGCGAAGAACTTGCCAAGATGATCAAGCAGTTCGTTCAGGAAGCACACAGCCTTGCGGCGCTCAGCCACAAGAACATCGTCCATGTGCACCAGGTCTTTGAGGAAAACGGCACAGCCTACATGGCGATCGACTTCATCAACGGCCTCGATCTTCTTGAAATCATTGAGACATACCCGGAACGCCTGACACCATCCGAAATCGTTCGCTTGACCAAGCGGACGCTGAACGCCATCCGCTGCGTGCACGAAAACGGCATGCTCCACCGCGACATCTCGCCAGACAATATCCTGATCGATGAACGCGGCGAACCGATTTTGATCGACTTTGGTGCCGCGCGCAGAAACACCAAGACCTCTAAGCGCGCCTTCAGCCAGATGAAGTTCGTCAAGGACGGCTACTCGCCTCAGGAGTTTTACGTCGAAGGTGCTCAGCAAGGCCCGTGGAGCGATCTCTACTCCTTCGGCGCATCCATTTACCATGCGATTTCCGGTGAAGCTCCAGTGGACGGGCAACGCCGCCTGTCAGCACTCGCGCAAAAACAGCCCGACCCCTACACCCAACTCAGCGGTCGCATCGAGGGGTATCCCAAAGGTTTCTTGGAAGCGATTGACGCTGCGCTCGTAATCGTGCCGCAGAAACGGCTTCAGACCACTGATGAATGGATCGCACGCCTGAAATCGCAGCCTGTTCGCCCGCGCTCGGAACGGCCGCAGACGTCCATTGGTGCGCCTGTCGATACTTCGACCACGCCCGAGCAGGCCGTCGCCAAAGCTTTGGCTGAAGTCGAAAAGACGTTGCCGCCCGAAGTCGATACGCCTGCTGCCAAGGTGACCCCCAAGCGTGCGCCTGCACCAACGCCACATCAAGCACCTGCGAACCCAAATCCGGCGCCAACTGTCGTCGCCGAGGCTGCAAAGCCAGCCGTCGCGCCAGAAAAAGAGTCCCGTGGCAAAGGCGGACTGTTTGTTGGCGTCGCCATACTGGCGCTTGTCGCCGGCGGCGCGTTCTACGGCTACCAGAACGTGGTGCAAACGGAAGGAGCGGATGAAGCTGCGGCCATCGAAACCGCCCCTGCAACGGTGAATGCACCTTCGCCGGAAGAAACCGTAGCGATCGCCCCGTCAAACAACACTCCGGTCGTCGCCGAGATCATCGAAGACGAGCTGGTCACATTCGACGTGCCAGACATCACTGCAAAGGCACCTTTGGCGTCCCCTCGACCATTGGCGCGCCCCGTTGTCGAACCCGTCAGAACCGAGCCGCTGGAGTTCCGCACGTCGGACGAAATCGCAAACGGACTGATGGCGCTTCGCCCCGTTCCCGAACCTGACCCGGCCGATCTTCTGCCCAACATCGCACCGACCATCACCGTCCAAGGCGCAGCGGCGGAGGGCTTTGTCTTCACGGCAGAGCAGACTGGTGAACCTGTGACCTTTGCGGCTCAGACGACGGACATCACGACTTTGCACGGCATCCTGATGCCCATGGCCCCGTCCAGCGAAGCGACTGCAATTGTGGACGCGTCGGCACCTGCCCCGCTCCCCAAACCTGAACCTGTCGTTGCGCGGATCTCCACCCCGCCAACGGCCGTCACCGAGCCCATGCCAAGCGAGACGACGCCGGTTCTGCCGATGGAACGCATGACCTCTCACTGGGATGTCCAGATGCCGTTCTCTTCGACGCTGGTCCAAGCTCGGAATGCTCACACCGTTGTCATTGATTCTGTTGACCCCGCTGCAGATCTTGCAACGTCAGGGGAATGGATTGCGGCGGGTGTCACGCTCTTCTCTTTCAATGAAGAGAAACTGCAGCCCAACACACCGCTTTCGGTTCACTTCCTCAACACGCTCAGCATAGACCCCGACGGGTTTGCGCGGGCAACCGTTCACTTCCGCCCTGACGGCGGTGCCATTCAGCGCGGTCTGCTCGCCGTGCCGGTGTCGCGCGAAATTGCGCTGGCCGATGGCACCCGCCTCAGCGCGCGAGTTGTCGGTGGTGTCTGGACGGTGGCAGTTGTCGAAACCGGATCCAACGACCTACTGGCGGGCGATGTCCTGATGACGGAAGTCAAAACCGGCACCGATATCGACGGACATGACGCTCTCGCACAAGCGTTCGACGTGCTGGCTGAAAACCAGACCGCAACGGCCACTTTCCTTGTTCAGCGTGGCGAAGAGTTGGTCAGCGTCGACGTTCCCGTTCCGGCCATCAAGGGCGACCAGCCGTGACCGGTTGGGACAGATAGGCACTAGCCCAGCGTGAATTTCCGCGCCGGGCCGGCCGGGAGCCCGGCCAAA
>CAZMKY010000459.1:0-2521 GCA_964566835.1 uncultured Rhodobacterales bacterium | reverse complement strand
TCGACCATGCCAAAGCCCGCCAGCATGATTCCGGCAGTGAAGATGGCATAGGTGAAGCGATGCTTTTCAAGCTGGCTCACCCCCAGCATGGCCGGCGCCAGCAACAGCGGCAACGCAAAGCCGTCCGGCAACTCCACCGCGGCAAAAAGGGCAAGCCCGCACACAACGCCGAACGCGACAGGCGACCGCGCCGCACCGATCATGCGGCAAAGTTCCCAGACCATTATGCCGGAGATCAGCGCAATCAGAATGTGAAACCAGATCCCGCCCAGCCACATGACGAACAACGCACCGCCAGCGAAGAGGCCACCAGACAGCAGGCGCTGCCCCAGATCATTCCATCGCCCCCCGGCGTTACTCATCCCGGAACCGCACCAAAGCGCCGTTCGCGCTGATCGAAGGACGCCAGAATGCGGCCAAACTCATCAGCGGTGAAATCCGGCCAGAGCGTATCAACGAACTGATACTCTGAATATGCGGACTGCCAGAGCAAGAAGTTCGAAATTCGCGCTTCACCGCTTGTGCGGATTACCAGATCCGGATCCGGCAGCACGCAGGTGTCAAGAAAACCTGCAAGTGTTTCGGCATCGACCGTCTCGGGGTCGATACGCCCTGCCGCCACTTCACGCGCCAGGCGTTTCGTTGCGCGGGCAACTTCGTCCCGACCGCCATAGTTGATGGCAATCGTCAGAGGCAGCGCGTCGTTGTCGCACGTCATCAATTCAAGCTCGTCCATCAGGCGGACGAGCGTATCATCAAGACGGATGCGATCGCCAATGAAGCGCACACGCACGCCAGCTTCGCGCAATTCACGCGCCTCGCTCATCAGGTAGCGTTTGAAAAGCTTCATCAACCCGGAGACTTCCGCCTGCGTGCGTTTCCAGTTCTCGGTCGAGAAGGCAAAAATTGTGAGGTATTTGACGCCAAGATCCGGGCAGGCCTCGACAATCTCGCGCACGCGATGTGCACCGGCATGATGGCCAAAGAGGCGCGGTTTGCCGCGCGCCTGCGCCCAACGGCCGTTGCCGTCCATGATAATCGCCACATGTTCGGGCGATGTGTTCAACCGTGGTGCCACCCGGTATCTCCTGCTCAAGGCCGTCTTTTGTCTAGCAGACGCTTACGCCCTATACCTGCATAATTTCTTGCTGCTTGCTTTCAAGCGCCGCATCGATCTTTGCGATGGCTTGGTTCGTAAGATCCTGAACCTCGCCTTCCCAGATCTTCAGATCGTCTTCACCCAGTCCATCCGACTTCGCTTTTTTCAGTTGGTCCATGCCGTCGCGACGGACGTTGCGGATCGCAACGCGGGCATTCTCGGCATATTGCCCGGCAACTTTCGTAAGTTCGCGGCGACGCTCTTCGTTCAATTCCGGGATCGGCAGGCGAATGATCGGGCCATCGACAACAGGATTGATCCCCAACCCGCTTTCACGAATGGCTTTTTCCACCTTCCCAATCATGGATTTGTCCCAGACATTCACCGTGATCATGCGTGGCTCAGGCACGTTGACGGTGCCGACCTGGTTGATTGGCGTCATGGATCCGTAGGCGTCCACCATGACCGGCTCAAGCATCGACGCAGATGCACGCCCGGTGCGCAGCGTCAGAAATTCCTGCTTCAGTGCATTCATGGCGCCGTCCATGCGGCGGTTCAGGTCATCAGTATCCAGTTCGAAATCGTCTGCCATGGCCTTGGATCTTCTTTTTAAGCGGCGGTAACGCCCGTTTCCGCTTCTATACCGCCAGTCAGGCGCGAAAGTATAGAGCATGTGCAGGAAACGCGCAGAAGCCTGCCTGAAAACCCAAATGGTTGACGGATGATGGATCAGGCGGCGGTCCCGGCAACGGTGCGTTGCTTGTTCCGCAGCACGCCCCGGATCCAGAGAAAGCAACCTGCCGCCACGACGACCGCCACGACCAGACCTACGACGTCACTCATGATGCTCGAGATGGCGGCAACGCTGTCCATGAAAATATAACCCAGCCCCACGTAGAGCATGACCCAGATCGCTTCGCCGGCCACGTCACCGACGGTAAAACGCCGCCAGGACAGGCCGGATGCACCAGCGATGAAATTGACCCAAGGCCCAAGTGGTGCAACCGCCCACGTCGACAGGAAGACACCCAACGTCCCACGCCGGTCCACCAGATCGCGTGCGCGCTGCAAAACGGCCGCCCGCGCCGGTGAACGCGAAAGGCGCTGCACAAGTTTCGTGCCACCTGTCCGACCGATGAAGTATCCCGTCTGATCACCAAGGACGGCGCCGACAAAAGCCGCCGACAAGACCGCCCAAAGCTCCATATCACCTGATGCGACAAAGGCGCCGCCAGACAACATGAGAAGCGAGGTAGGAACGGGAAGCGCCAGACAAGACAGGAACGCGGCGACAAAAATTGAGTAAACACCGTAGGACGAGATGAAGGAGAACAAGAACTCAGTCATTTCGACGCTCCAGATGAGCCGCAATGACACTTTCGACAAGGGCGATGATCTCGGCTTCCGATACACCCTTCTCTT
>CAZMKY010000458.1:0-2255 GCA_964566835.1 uncultured Rhodobacterales bacterium | reverse complement strand
CGAGGGGGCCTATCTGGCCGACGTCGCTGCAAGCGCGTTCGTTCAAACGGCGGATGCCGTCTATGTCGTGGCCGCGTCCGGTCTGGAAGATGGACTAACCTTGATGGAGGTGAACGAGACCGGCGCGCTTTGGATCAGGGATGCTGTCGGCGTCGTCGAAGGCTTGCCGATCAGCGAACCTGGTGACTTGGCGACTGTGCCTCTAGGGGATGAGACGTGGGTGTTTGTCAGCGCAAGTGGCAGTTCGTCGATCTCGGTCCTGCAAATCGATGACGACGGCACGTTTCGCTTCCGCGATCACATCATCGACACAGGCGAGACCCGGTTTTCGCGGGCTTCGTCGATTGATGCACGGGGTGTGAACGACGTGATGTTCGTCGCGGCGGCGGGCGTCGATGGTGGTGTCAGTCTCTTTCTGATGTTGCCGGTTGGACGATTGGTTCACCTTTCGAGCTTCGCTGCTACGGGCGCCGTGTCTGACGTAAAGCTTTTGCAGGATGGGCAGAGTTTGTCCGTCGTCACGACAGGAGAGACCGACGCCGGAATCGTGCGCTACAGTTACGACCTTTCAGAGTTCTCGGGCCTTCAGAATGCAGGCACCGCGCTTGATGATATCCTGATGGGCGCTGTTGAGGACGATTTCCTATCGGGCTTCGGCGGAGATGATATCCTGTATGATGGGCGCGGGTCAGATACGTTGGTCGGCGGCGCTGGGGCCGACCAGTTCGTGCTTGTCGAAGATACATCGACGGACAGGATCTCGGATTATCAGGCCGGACTGGACCGCCTCGACCTGTCGTCTTGGGCGGGTCTATCCAGCGTATTGCAGTTGAGCATTACCAGCACCGCTGACGGGGCCGAGATCCGCTTTGGTGACAACATGCTGGAGATCGTCAGTTTCGACGGCCGGTCGCTGTCGTCGGCAGACTTTACCAATGCAGATATCTTCAACGTTGATCGTCCGACCCAGTTGCCACTGGCCCTGCATCTTGTGGGCACTTCAGGCGATGACAGTCTGGTCGGTGGCGGTGGGTACGACACACTTTTGGGGGGCGACGGAAACGATACACTGACGGGGGGTGACTTGGACGACGAAGTGTTGGGCGATGCAGGGAACGATACGCTCCGTGGAGATGGCGGAGCCGACACCTTGGTTGGTGGCGCCGGTAACGACGTCATCAACGGCGGGGCAGGCGGTGACGTGATCTATGGCGATGGCTTCGAGCTTGGTTGACCCTCAGGCCATCGCTTCGGCGTAGTCTGGCCAGATGTCGAGAAAAGCGAAGTCCGGGTCAGCCATGAGTATCGCAACCTCTTCCTTTGATAGCCCACCGCCAATGATCAAATCCCCCCCTGCACCGCCGTCCAGAATGTTGCTGCCATCGCCGCCATTTATGTAGTCGCGACCGGCGCCCCCCAGCAGTGTGTCTGCACCGTCCATGCCGAACAGGACATCGTGGCCATCCCCGGCGTCGAGACGATTTCCAACGGCATTTCCTTGGAGAAGATCCCGGCCAGCGCCGGCTGTTGCGTCTTCGATCAGCGAGCCTGAAGCAATGGACAGGTTCCCCGAAAGACCCAACACGCTGGAGTGTGCCCCGGGCGAAAGGTCGATCTGTTGGTTGGTGTAGGTGTTCGCAAAGTTCAGTGTATCGCGTCCGCCATCATCGACGATGGTCCAGGCCAGCGACGATCCCATGGTCGCAATGTCGTCGAGGTAGGTTCCCGTCGTGCCGTTCTGGCCATAGACGGTGTCGTCAAGGCGCAACCCGGATCCTCCATAGAGATCCCGCACTGCATAGATGTCTGCCACCTGTGGTGTAACAACCAAGGCAAAGCTGGCGTCGACCATGCTGTTTTCACGCTGATCGAAGTACGACATGACGGACATTTGCCAGCTGTCATTCTGGTAGAAATTATCCTGACCGAAGGTGGCAGAAAAGTTGTAGTCGCCGGCGTGACCCAACCCCAGGGCATGGCCGATTTCATGGAGGTAGGTTTGGTAGTGATAGCTATCGATCTCGGCTCCGCCGCCCGCCCAATTTTCATTTATATTGATGAAGGCGCTGTCGATCAGGCCATTCGATGTATCGAAGGTTGCATAGGCACCGCTGTCGATGTCGCTGAAGGTTATGTCGGCATCCACGGCGGTTTCACCAACTGACAGGCGGTAGCCGCCGCTGTAGAAATCGCCAAAGGCAGCGGCCTCTAGATAAACCGTGCCGGTGTAGGTGGCATTGAAGAGGATCCGCGCA
>CAZMKY010000457.1:0-7175 GCA_964566835.1 uncultured Rhodobacterales bacterium | reverse complement strand
CGACCGGATCAGGCCCCGCTTTGTACGCGGTGGATCTGCCGGACGCCGGATCAGGACGGACTTGGCATCGCCTTTCCCTCGACCTCGGGTGTCGAAGGCCACGCGATCGAGAAGGCCAAGGGCCGCGTTGAGGTCGTGGAGGCCGGCGCGACGTGGCGGATCGACATGCAATTTGGGCTTTTGACGGCGGAAGAAGCGGCGGAAAAGATCACGGCAATCGAGAAGGGGCGGCAGGCATGATGCGGGCGACGCAACTGGTCGGAACAGGCGATATTCGCACGATTGAAGCTCCGATCCCTCAGCCTCAGCCGGGTGAGATCCTGATCCGGGTCGAAGCGGCAGGTATCTGTGGCACTGACCGGCATCTCTACAAAGGTGAGTTTCCATCTGTTCCGGAGAAGATTCTGGGCCACGAATTTTCCGGGATTGTCGAAGACGCCGGTGATACCGGGCTGGCGGTTGGCACGCGCGTCACCTGCGATCCGAACACGTGGTGTGGGACGTGCGCGCAGTGCTTGCGCGGACGGGTCAATCTTTGCCTGAACAACGTCGCCACGGGCATTCACCGCGATGGCGGATTTGCGGAATTCTGCGCCTTCCCGGCGTCGAAGGCTGTGGTTCTTCCCAGTGATATCGACCCGCTACACGGGGCGTTTTGCGAGCCCTTGGCCTGCACGCTGCACGGCATGGATATTGGCGCGGCGCAACCGGGTGAGAAGGTTCTGGTGATCGGGGGCGGGGTCATTGGGTTGATGGCGCTACAGCTTGCCGCACTTGCGGGCGCTGAGACGACCTTGCTGACCCGCAGCGCCGAGAAGCAGGCGCTTGGCCGTAGCCTTGGCGCCGATCATGCGGTCGGCGACGCGGAGGCCTTGAGGGAGGTCTGGCCAGACGGTGCGGATCTGGTTGTAGAGTGCGCAGGTGTCGCTGCGACAGTGGCGATGTCGCCGGGTCTTGCCAGAACCGGCGGGCGCGTCGTCATCCTTGGCGTCCTGCCACAAGGCGAGATGGTGCCGTTTGAACCTTTCGATCTTCTCTTTCGAGAAGTGCAGGTGCACTTCAGCTTCCTGAACCCGTTCACCCACGCGCGTGCCGCCCAGATGGTGGCCGAGGGCCAGATCAAGGTGGCGCCTTTGGTCAGTCGAACCCTTGCCCTTGAAGACGCGGCTGAAGGCATCGCATCCCCGCCCTTGCCGGGCGAAGTGCGCGCCATCGTATTGCCCGGGGGTGCCTGACGGCGGTCAAAGCCGGTAAAAGCGTCGCGCCGAATTGGCAAAGATGTGATCCTGGCTCTCGCCCGGCAGATCGGCTGTCAGCGCGCGGGCCATTTGGAACCAATCGCCGTATTCGAGCCTCAGACGCGCGACAGGCCAATCGCTGCCCCACATGACACGCTCCGCCCCGAAGGCTTGCAGGACATGGTCCGCGTAAGGCCTCAAGGTTTCGACGGACCAGTCCGTATCCGCCTCGGTCACAAGGCCTGAGAGCTTGCAGAACGCGCCGGTGTCATTTGCCAAGCGCGTCATTCCTTCGGCCCACATCTGGAAATGCGCTTCGGATCCGTCGCGGATCTGTGGCTTCATGCAGTGGTCGATGACGGCGCGCAGGTCGGGATAGCGTGTCAGGATCGTGTGGAAGTTGGCCAGATGGCGGGGGAATCCCAGGCAGTCGAAGGTCAGATCCAGATCGACGAGCGCCTGAAACGCCCATTGCACGTCATCCCGCAACATCCAGTCATCATCAGGGAGGTCCTGAATCACAGGGCGCACGCCCGCGAACTTTGGGTGCTTTGCAAACCTTTCGAGTGTCGTCCGCGCCCCGGCATCTTCGAAGTTGATCCAGCCGACGACCTTGGCGACCGTCGGGCAGGCGTCGGCGATCCCCAAAAGATATTCTGTCTCATCGCTCGTTTCGGCGGCTTGGACCAAGATCGTCTGGGTCACGCCGGCGGCATGGGCTGCTGGCAGAAGATCGGCCGGTGCGTACTGGCGCATCAGGACCCTGTCATCCTGCGGAATCCAGCCGTAGTCGCCCCTTGCCGGGTTCCAGAAATGATGATGCGCGTCGACGAATGACATGATTGCGGGTCCTTCCTTGGTCTCTGCGCCATGCTCGGGATTTTGCGGGCCAAGCGCAAGCGCTTGGGGTTTTGGGATTGGCCTCAAATGTGATTTAGTTTGGGAAGACAAACAGGGGGGATCATCCATGAAACTGGCCCGCATGAATAGGCTCTTTGGCACGTCCGGGCATTGCTTTGATGTGGCGATCGACCATGGCATGTTCAACGAGCCCGGCTTTCTTGGCGGGATCGAGGATATGCGGAGGGCAATTGCCATCGTCGCAGATGCCGCGCCGGATGCCATTCAGCTGACGCCCGGCACGGCACCGATCCTGCAATCCATCCCCGGTAGATCCCGCCCCGCACTCGTCTTGCGGACCGACATCGCAAACGTCTACGGCAACCCGCTGCCAAGACATCTGTTCTCGGTCATGATTGAGGATGCGGCGGAACAGGCGGTGGCGCTGGATGCTGCCTGCGCTGTGGTCAACCTTTTGATGTTGCCCGATCAGCCGGAAGTCCACGAGGCATGTATCAACAATATCAATCGCTTGAAGCGTGCCTGCGACGCCGTCGGCATGCCCTTGATGGTGGAGCCCTTGGTCATGCAGGACAACGCCAAGGCCGGGGGCTACATGGTCGATGGTGATATCGACAAGATCCTCGCGCTGGTGCGTCAGGCGATCGAACTGGGGGCCGACATCATCAAGGCAGATCCTTGCGACAACGTGGAAGAGTATCACCGCGTGATCGAGATCGCGCAGGACATTCCCGTTCTGGTGCGAGGCGGCGGCAAGGTGTCTGACGAGGTCATCCTGGAACGGACATCAGCCCTTATGGCGCAGGGTGCCAAGGGCATTGTCTATGGTCGAAACGTCATTCACCACACCGATCCTGCCGGGATGACGAAGGCCCTGATGGCGGTCGTCCATGAGGGCAGGACTGTTGCCGATGCGATGGGGATGATCGGGTGACCCGCGTGGTCCGTTTCGGGGTCATCGGCTGCGGTCTCATGGGGCGCGAATTCGCGTCTTCTGCTGCGCGCTGGCTGCATCTGACAGACACGCGCGCCAGACCGGAAATCGTGGCCGTTTGTGATCTGAACCCGGATCTGACGGACTGGTTTTCGACCAACGTGCCGACCGTCCGGCAAGTGACGGACGACTATCGCGCGCTGTTGGCAAACCCTGATGTCGACGCGGTCTATTGTGCCGTGCCGCACAACCTGCACCACGACATCTACCCCGAGATACTGGCCGCCGGAAAACACCTTTTGGGTGAAAAGCCTTTTGGCATCGATGCGGTGGCCAACGCCAAGATTCAGGCGGCCATCGACGCGCATCCAGACTGCTTTGTTCGATGTTCGTCCGAGATGCCGTTCTTTCCCGGTGCGCAGAAGCTGATCGATTTCGTCCGCCAAGGCGAACTGGGCGACATTATCGAAGTCGAAGCTGCTTTTTTGCATTCGTCCGATCTGAACCCCGACAAACCGATCAACTGGAAACGCATGGTCGATGTGAATGGCGCCTATGGCTGCATGGGCGATCTGGGCATGCATGTGCTGCACATCCCGCTGCGGTTGGGTTGGCGTCCGGCGTCGGTATCCGCCTCTCTCGTCAATCGGTTCCCGTCGCGGCCAGATGGCAAGGGCGGCATCGCGGCGTGCGAGACGTGGGACAATGCGACGATCACGGGTCATGTGGAGGACGCCAATGGGGGCTTTCCTCTTGTCCTGAAAACCTGGCGGATTGCGCCGGGCCATTCCAACACGTGGAGCCTTCGTGTTCTCGGCACCCGCAAGAGCGCGTTTTTCTCGACGAAGAACCCGCGGCAATGGCAGTTCATGGACTACGATGGCGGCGCGCAGATCTGGCAGGTGGAGGATCTGGGGTTCCAGTCGCTTTTCCCGGCGATCACGGGCGGCATTTTCGAGTTTGGCTTCCCCGACGCCTTGCAGCAGATGTGGGCTGCCTTCGTCGATGAACTGGCCGGTGGCGATGCACGCGGGTTTGGCTGCGTGACACCAGAGGAAGCGCGCGATCACCACGCCATTCTGACCGCTGCCTTGGAGGCCGGAACATCCCGGAGTGTTCAGGACGTGGTGTACGCGACATGACCGAACGCGCCGGAGTGATCTGCGCGGGGAACTGGATCGTGGATCTGGTCCATGACATCGAGACCTGGCCAAATGAAAGCGAACTGACGCGGATCGGACAGCAGACCCGTGGCATCGGAGGCGGCGCGGCAAATGTAATTGCCGCCCTGGCGCGTCTTCAGACCGGCTTGCCGCTTTTTCCGATGGGTGCGATTGGGGATGACGAACAGGGCGCATTCATTCTGCAGGAATGCCAAGGTCTTGGGTTGCCGACCGAAGCGCTGATTGCGAAGCCCGGCGTCGCAACGGCCCATACGCACGTGATGTCGGTCGCCGGGCAAAGCCGCACGTTCTTCTATCAGGGCGGCGCGAATGATGCGCTCACAGCCTGTGATTTCCCCCTAGGCACGTTCTCCGCCTCGCGCGCGAAGATCTTCTACCTTGGGTATCTTACGCTTCTCGGGGACTTGGACGCGCCAAGCGCGGACGGGGCGACCAACGCAGCGCAGGTCCTCTCTCGCGCGCAACAGGCTGGGCTGATCACATGCGTCGACCTGGTGTCAATCCAGCATCCCCGCTTTCAAGAGATCGTGGCCGCTGCCGCCCCGCATATCGACTATCTGGTCACGAACGAGATCGAGGCTGCCATGGCCACCGGTCGCGCGCCGTCAGAGCAGCCGGAGGATCTTCTGCGCGCTGCTCACCAGCTTTTGGATCTGGGCGTGAACGCAGCTGTCGTCGTCCACTGTGTCGACACGGTTTTATGGGTCGGTGCCGATGGGACGGAGCTGGCATTTCGCGTCGAAAAGTTGCCGCCGGATCAGATTGCCAGCCATCTGGGCGCAGGGGATGCCTTTTGCGCGGGGCTACTCTACGGGGTGCACGAGGCGCAGCCGCCACAGCGCTGCCTCGACCTAGCCACGGCCACGGCGCGGGCATCCCTGAAAGGGCTGACAGCCACCGAAGCCATCCCGTCGCTTGACGATCTCGAACATATGCCGCTTGAACCGCTTGGCGGTTGAGCGTGGAGCACCAAGGCCGTGCCCCCGCAAATCGCAGCGCCCCGCACAGTCCGTAAACGGGGCGCACGCAAGCGCGCAGTCGGCACGCGGACACGCATGGCAATTCCGCAAGGACCAAACCAAAGATGGTCACTCGACTTCATGTCTGCGCCAATGGACGTCTGTGGACAATGGGCTCAAGACCGGGTGGTTATATTCTTGAACCAGCTCTCGAACATGAGCACAGACCAAAGCTGATTTCCCCATTCAGCACTCCCAGCCAAATGATCGCGCCACATTTTAACGATGGTGTCTGCCTCAAGATAGCCGGTTCCTTCAAGACTATCGTACGACAGAAGCTCTTCGGCCCAAGGTCTCAGCGGGCCGCGCAGCCAAGAACCAATCGGCGCCTCAAAACCTGCCTTAGGACGCTCAAACAAATCACGCGGTACATAGCGACCCAGCAATTCTCGCAAAATCCACTTGCCCTTTTGGTCTTTTATCTTGAGTTCAAGCGGGAGCGACGCCGCGAAGCCAATCACGCGGTGGTCTAGCAATGGAGCGCGACTCTCAAGCGAGGCCGACATCGTGGCACGATCAACTTTTGTGAGTATATCGTCGACTAAGTAAGCGCGCATGTCATCCGCCATCATGCGTTCTTGTAGCGCGAAGTCACTTAAACCGCTTGGCAAACTGCGAGCAATGTCATCTGCGGGAACCGCGCCGCGCACACCCGAAAGAGGATTGCGCCAAAGGGAGATCAGCTCGCGATGTAACGCATCGCCTGAAGGCGTGGCCAGATAGGCGCCCATGCGTCGCGCCCATTGAACGTTCGGCTCTTTGCCTTCCTGAACCGAACGCAGTGGTGCAAGCAGAGCTGAAATCACCCGATCTGGGATGGCGCCTGCTCCGGCTGCTATGGCCCTGCGCAAGACAAGTGGCAAATACCCGAAACTGTCCGCAAGAGCTGCCCCCTTGCGATAGCGATCATAGCCCCCAAAGAGTTCATCCCCTCCATCACCGGAGAGAGCAACTGTAACATGTTTGCGTGTAATCTGGGCCAAAAGCGTGGTGGGTATCTGTGATGCATCGGCGAAAGGCTCATCGAAGAGATCTGGCATCGACGGGACAAGATCGATCAGGTCTTTCTCGTCGACGTAGACTTCCGTGTGTTCGGTTTTCAAGTGTTGCGCGATGGCCCGGGCAAAAGGGGCTTCGTCAAAACGCGGATTTTTGAATCCGATCGAAAATGTCTTGGTCGGGCGTGAGGCCAGCTTTTGCATGATCGAAACTACAAGCGAGGAATCGATTCCTCCCGACAAAAAGGCTCCGGTCGGAACATCTGATATCATTTGTTTTTCAACGACATCTGCCAACAGTGTGTCTAGCGTGTCGACGGCAGCTTCAGGAGAACCGGTCCACGCACCATCACCGCGCGCCTCGAGAGTATCCATCAACGACCAGTACACCGCCTCACGTGGCTCCGCATTCAGATCATCAATGGTTACGACTGTGCCCGGTAGAACTTTCTGTATCCCAGCGTGAATAGAGCGCGCCCCGCCGATACAGCTATGACGCAAAAGCCCCACCAACGCCGTCCGATCAATGCGCTCTTTAATGCCCGGATGCACCCAAAGAGCGGACAACTGCGATGCAAATACCACCCGCCGGTCGGGACCTGACCCCGTCCACCCGAAGTAGAGCGGTTTTTCACCTGCGCGGTCACGGCACAAAGACAGTTTGCGTGTCTGCCGGTCCCACACCGCAAACGCAAACATACCGATTGCGCGATGCACCGCACCCTCAATCCCCCAATAATCAATAGCGGCTGCAAGGGTTTCGGTGTCACTATTGCCACGCCACTCGCATCCATGTCCCGTCTTCTGCAGTAGCTGACGCAACTCGGAGTGGTTGTAGATCTCACCATTGTAGCTCAGCACGTAACGGCTTGACGGTGACACGAAGGGTTGGGCGCCCGCACTGGAAAGATCGATAATCGACAACCTTTGGTGGCTAAGGA